>NZ_CP045503.2:5262500-5562500 GCF_007004545.3 Shewanella eurypsychrophilus
ATACCAATAGCCATACCGCGAGTAACATCACTACTTGGGCCAATACCAGTAATGCCAGACTTCCCGCTGCGGGTAGAGCTAAATACTGATATAGAAACGTGAGAATAAAGCCGCCTTGGAGTAACAAAAGCGGGGTATATACGGCAACCTTGGCGATAACCCTCAACCACACGCCTTCTCCAGGTATTAATAGGCCTTCAGGGGTTAACTCACGACTCAAACCGTTAGCGAAGGTCAGCATAGCTAGCAACTGCCACAGCGCCACCAACACTGGCGGTACCAGAAAGCCCACATAATTATTATTGCGATTAAACAGGGCGGTTGTCTGACTGGTTACTGGACTCAAATTCACCGCAACCTGAGACTTAGGCACACCTTGAAGCAGTTGTTTAACCCCTGCGACTTCGAGTAACCCCGCCCCTAAAGTCAGTTGGATCTGACTCGACAATAGCTTACCCACCAGTAAGAACTGGCTGTTATAGCGGATATCTATGGTAGGGCTACGGCCCGTGACTAAGTCGCGTTTAAGATCATAGGGCAGCACAATAATGGCGTAAACATCTGCTTGCTTCATCGCCGTCACGGCACTTGGCAAATTAGTAAAACTTTGCGGAGTTATAACTGGATTAGCCACAAGATTTCGGGTCAACATGCGGCTTAGCTGGCTATTATCCTGATCGACAACCGCCACAGGTAACTGTCTCGGTAACCCAGCACTAAATAGCCACCATAGACAGAGTATGCACAGTAAGGGGATATAACTGACTAAAGCCAGTTGCCAAGGCGAACGCCACAGAGCATCGAGTTCACGGCGAATAATAGACGTTAAACGAGTCATAATAATTTCAGTGTTAGCGGGTCAAAATCACTGACATACCGACCCGTAGATCTTTAATCTCAATGCTTGGACGCAGCTCAACTTCAAAGGTGCGCATATCGAAATCATGACCACTTTCAGTTGAACGCCAAGTGGCAAACTCGCCCATTACGCTAACATGAGCCACAGTAAACTCCACATCACGCTCGAGTGCTGGCAAAGTCATCATCAGTTTAGTGCCTTTAGCAAACAGCTTTAGCTGATCTTCTCTGACTTGAAACACCGCCCATGAATCTTGCATATCAATCAAGCTCACCACAGGAAAACCACTGGGTGCTAGCTCTCCAGGCTGCAGCAAGACTTCGCTGATCTCGCCTGATTTTGGCGCTCTCATCTGACTATCGGCTAAGATAGCATTGACCTCGTTAACTGCACCTTCGGCCATTCTCGCATTACCCGCCGCAGCCGCTTTAGTCTCATCACGTGCACCTTCTTGAGCCATCTCGTACATGGCTAGAGCCGCTTGCTCGGTATATTTAGCCGCCTGATATTGGGTAAAAGCTTCATCACGTTTCTGTCTGGCCAGTACACCTTCGACAAACAATACTTCAATTCTGCTATAAGTGGTCTTAGCCAGTGTGGCAGCAGCTTTGGCTTTCTGCCATTGCTCTCTGGATGCCATCACTTGCTGCTTACGTGCACCACTGTCGGCTTCGAGTTGCATAGCCTGAGCTGCATCTCTGCCCCCTTCAGCCTGCATCAATTTAGCACTCAGTTCCGGGCTATCTATGGCAAACAGCAGATCACCAGCTTCAACAGCATCACCGCGTCTCACCATCACCTGCTCGACACGACCAGGGACCTTAGATGAGATATTGTATTCTCTGGCCTCTATCTGTCCCTGTAGTTGCTCAACTTTCGGCGTGTAAGCCAGTTTGAGTCCATAGCCAAGCACGCCGACTAAGCCAACAAGCGCCACAACGGCAATAATTCGATTAGCCTGCATTGTTACTCTCCTCTATCGCGCGAGTCTGAGCACTGCTGCGACCTAAAAATTCATCCAGTTGACCGCTAATGGCCATCAAACGCGCATATGCCTGAACATATCGATATTTAGCACCAAGTTGCTGAGTTTCAACGCCGGTGAGTTTAAGCTCGGCATCGACCTTCTCAATCGATGTCGACAGTCCTTGGCGAAATGCTAAATCTCTTAAGCGTTTATTTTCAGTCGCTAAGCTGACTGAAAGCTCTAAAGATTGCACCTCTTCCTGGGCCTGTTGTAGTTGACGGTAGCTCTGATCTAATAACAAACTCAAATCCTGCCGCGTCTGCGCTTTAGTGTATCTAGCCTGAAGCAATGCGCTCTTAGCCGCTTCAACTTTGCCACTGCGGCCATCTCGGCTTAGCAGGGGGACTTTGACCCCTACACCTAGCATCCAATCAGGCTCCATCTTAGAGAACAAACTGTCATCCTCGTACAAGGTGTAATTGCCGTAAAGGAATACGGTTGGATGATAAAGTGATTTCTCTACATCCACTAAACCTTGAGCTTGAGCCTCTTTAGCTTCCAATAATTTAAGAGCCGGGTGCTGAGACAGAGTCAGTTGGCTTAAGCGCGGTAATGAAGGCGCTATTGGGAGTATAAATAGCCCTGAGCTGGCATCGACCTTTTGAGCATGTAGCATACGTGCAAGGGCTATCTCTGCCATCTCTACTTGACGCTTTGAACTGGCAAAGTTGACCTTGGCATTTTCTAATGCCACTTGTGCATTTAAGCGTTCAACTTTGGCGATCTGACCTTGCTCTTCTAACTTCTGAGCGTGTAATGCATGCTCTTCAAGAGACGTCACCAACTCACCTCGAGTCTGTGCCAGCGATTGGCTCACTGCGACACCATAATATCTATCTACCAGCTGAATAAACAGGTCTCGGGTTGTCAGCTGCAGCCCCTGCTCTTTCTCGGCAACATGCGCTGCATGTATTGCTTGAGCCGCTGTAATTTTGCCACCAGTATAGATGGGCCACATGGCTTGTAAGCTAGAGCGGAAAATATCTTGTTCTGTAAAAGGGGTGACAAACATCGAGCCAGGCATGGCTGCTAATGCACCGCCAAGGGCTGGAGGAAGTGTACTGGGATCCATCGATGCCAAAGGATTAAGATCACGTAGATCCATCTCTATAGGCTTTTCGAGTCGAGTATAGCTAGCGTTAAGCGTCAGTGATGGCAAGCCAAGATCTTGACCCGCTTGATGTTCAGCTTCGGCACGATAAACTTCTTGAGCGCCAGCTTGTAGCTTATCACTGACCGTAAGCAACTGCTGCCAGGCTTGTTGAAAACTAGTATCTGCCGCTTGAGCAGTAATAGGGCTTAACGCCGCTAAAGACATTAAGGCTAATTGTGAAAACTTCATCCCTTTCCTCTACATCTTTATATGCATAATCTAGAGTGTTTACTCTAATCCTTGATCGATTTTAGCATTCATTGAAGTTAAATAGAAGGCGCTAACCTTGTGATTAACGCCTCAGTTTCATACTGATAATTTAAGCCGTACCGCCCACAGTTAAACTATCTAACTTCAAGGTTGGCTGGCCAACACCAACAGGAACACTTTGACCATCCTTACCACATACACCGACACCTTGATCTAAGGCTAGATCGTTACCCACCATAGAGATCTGCTTCATGGCTTCTGGTCCATTACCGATAAGCGTCGCGCCTTTTATGGCTTGAGTCACTTCACCATTTTCAATCAGGTAGGCTTCAGATGCCGAGAACACAAACTTTCCAGAGGTAATATCGACCTGACCGCCACCAAAGTTAGGTGCATAAATACCTTTCTTCACCGATTTGATCATTTCACTCGGATCAGAAACTCCTGCTTCCATATAAGTATTGGTCATTCTTGGCATTGGCAGATGTGCATAAGATTCACGGCGACCATTCCCCGTAGGCTTCTCACCCATAAGACGAGCATTTAACTTATCCTGCATGTAACCTTTTAAGATGCCATCTTCGATAAGAACAGTCTTTTGCGTCTGCACACCTTCATCATCAACACTCAATGAACCACGGCGATTGACCATAGTACCGTCATCGACAACCGTGACTAATTTAGAGGCAACCTGCTGACCAACAAGCCCGCTAAATGCACTGCTACCCTTGCGATTAAAGTCGCCTTCTAGACCATGACCTACCGCTTCATGCAATAATACTCCAGGCCAACCCGCACCTAAGATCACTGGCATTTCACCAGCTGGCGCATCAATGGCCGTTAGGTTGACAGAGGCTTGTCTCACCGCTTCACGAGCAAACGAGAAACAGTTAGGTAAACCCGCATCATCTGTTTCCATTAAGACCTGATAATCATGACGGCCACCACCACCACTTGCTCCGCGTTCGCGCTTGCCATTGTCTTCTAGAATCACACTGCAGTTAAAACGCACCAGAGGGCGTATGTCGGCGGCTAAAGTACCATCGCTCGCCGCAATAAGGATCTCTTCATGCACACCAGAAAGGCTGATCACCACTTGTATAATGCGACTATCGAGACTTCGAATATAGGCATCAGCCTGCTTAAGCAGCTCAATTTTCTTCGTTTCTTCCATCGCAGCAATAGGATCAGCGCTCTGGTACAGTGCCTTCATCTCTTGACGCTTCCAAGCTTGCACTCCAGCACCCTTGCCGCCGCTAGTTGCGATACCACGTGCCGCTTCAGCCGAAGCCACTAATGCCGATGGCGTGATCTCATCGGCATAAGCAAACCCTGTTTTCTCACCAGTAATGGCACGAACACCGACTCCACGTTCAATATGGAAGCTACCTTCTTTAACGATGCCATCTTCTAATACCCAAGATTCATGACGACTTCCTTGAAAATAGAGATCTGAAAAATCAATGTCGTGGTGATGAATGATATTTAGGTAGCCCTGTAAATCATCCAGTGAAAGTCCATCTTGCAAAAGGCTCTGTTCTACTTGGGTTAAAAATGGCATTAATTATTCTCTCTTGTGCTTAAATTCTTACAAAATGCTAGGTATTAGGAGTTAACCGCTACGATCTACTCTTCTGTAACTTATGCTGTAGCTGGGGTTCTGCAAATCGATTATGACCGACAATTGGCATCTGTTGCCTAATGGTTATCATTTCAGATTTATCTAGCTGTGATTGAACCCAACCGCAACCTGTCATCTTCTGTGCTTTTATCCGCCCCCAAGGATCGACAATCATGCTTTGTCCCCATGTTTCTCGACTGCCTTGGTTATGCTGGCCCCACTGACCGGCTCCAAGGATAAAACATTGGTTCTCGATCGCTCTAGCTTGTAACAAGGTCTGCCAGTGAGCCTCTCCAGTGACCTTAGTGAAAGCAGCTGGCAATGCAATGATCTCGGCTCCGGCTAATCTCATGGCTCTGAATAACTCAGGAAAACGTAAATCGTAGCATATCGCTAAGCCTAACTTACCAAAGGGAGTGTCGATTACACTAATTTTCTCACCGGGACAGAAGGTATCGCTTTCACGGTACTCTTTGGTACCATCGGAAATATCCACATCAAACAGATGCAACTTATCATAATCTCCCAAAACCTGGCCTAGGTTATCAAACAGATAAGTTCGACTATAGACTCGACCATCACCAGCCGAGACTGGAATCGTTCCCGCTACTAAGTAGATGTCATATTGACGAGCCAGATCTGCAAGCGCTGTTTTTAATGGGCTGGATTGATCGTCACCAGCATATTGCAGCTGTTGACTTTCATGGCCACCAAACAGCAAGCAACACTCAGGCAGTACCACTAACTGAGCCTCTCCTTCGATTCGCGGAAGCTGACTAAGCTGCGACTCGATATACGCCAGATTCTTCGATATGTCTTGACTGCTTTGGCACTGTAGTAGGTTGATTTGCATCTTGTACATCCTTTTCTATGCGCTCACTTTCTTTAAAGTTAGGCATCTCTATCACATTTGTCGCAGGTATTTCGACACCTGAATTGGGCTGTTGAACGGCGGGCTCATCACTATCAGGAATTTTTTCAGCTTCTGGCTTACGGGGTAATATAGATTCAGGGATCTCAATCTCCTTACTCTTACGCCCAAGCTCTTCAAGTTTTGGCTCAGCCATAGTACCCGTTAGTTGAAAGCGTATTTCAGAAATAACCTCTATGACAGGTTCAAGTACCTTGGTTAATGCAAATGCGCCAAGCCCCAAGGTCCAGCCACCTGTAGTCAACAAAACAACGGTCGGCACACTAGAGGCAAGTTGCGGTACAAATCGAATATCGTAATTCAGGCTCTCTGTCATCAGGTCTGTATAACCTCTGACTTTCATATTGCCCGCTACCGCATCCATCTCTGTATCCCGAGTTTTCACCACACCGTCGTCAATATTCAAGGTACCGGTAAAAGAGTTAAAATATAAACCTTTACCAAACACGTCTGAGAAATCTAATGACAGCTTTCTCAGCAGAGAGTCTAAGCTAAAGAGTGAAAATATACGCGCCCCTTTATCACTGACTTCCGACAGATGTCCCTTGCCTAAATCAAATGATACTAAGCCATTGAGCGATTCTACAGAAAACTGATAAGGCGCTCCTAGCCATGATACTTCAGCACTCACCTCTACCGGAGCATCCTTAAGACCTGGATCCATATCCACGATTGCCGATAACGCATCAAACTTAGTGGCAGTAAGTTTCACATCAAACTGGGTAATATTTTCATTATTCTCGTTTTTCCAAACGCCTTTCCCCCTCAGTTTGACCTCAGGAGTTGTCAAAGACACGGTTTGGATCTGATAACTATTATTCACTGGCGAACCTTGCAGCACCAGATGACCTAACGGACTGCCATAGAAGGAGAACTCATCCACATCTATGGCTAACGGGGGAAGGTTGTCTAGTACTGTCACGGTTTGGAAATCAGCATTTGACTGATCTTTTATTGTCGGTGCTAGGTGGAACTTAGAAGCCACCAACTTAAGGCCTTGTGTCGCCCAATCAGGATAAAAATCAACTCTGCCATCGAGCTCATTAGACTTTGCCTCAAAACGCCAGCTCTCAGCAGTAGGCCTTGCTGTCATCTCAAGATCTGTCAGCGCTTGCCCCATTAGGTTAAAATGAGCAATATCGGCATCGATACTCACTAAAGGCGGGAAGAAGGCTTTATGAGTTGAATCATTCACTATTTCTACAGCTAATGCTTCTGAGGCGAGCTCTTCTGCCACTACACTCTCAGCGGATATAGCTTCATCAACGACGACTTGAGTATCAATAGAGGCAGAAGTCTGTTTATTCACTAAGCTAACGCTCGGTGATGCGGTAAAGCGATTGATAATAGGCAGCCAAGGTGTCAAGTCAGTTTTTGCTATGTCTAGTTGTAGATGACCCTGCTCTTTCTTAAGTTGATCACCGGGCTTAAAAAGCCTTCCAAGCAATAGATCATAATGGGCAAGTTGATTGCCAGACTCTTGATCAAACCCTCCCCAAAATTCCATCTGCTTACCTAACTTAATGCCGAGAGATGATTGCTTGTTATCACCAATTAATTCTGCTGACAGCTTTCTCGCTTCATTTTTAGATTTAGTAAATGGAGCGGGGAGCGCCAGATCGACACCCAATAAATCGGTACTAACCTGTGCTTGAATACGATAGCCAGTTGGGTCAAAGACTAAGGTTAGTGAACCATCCCAGTCTAACTCACCAGAATAAAAGTCCTGCAAAGGATTGGCTAATTCATCTGATAATTCAGCGAGCTGCCACGCGCCTTTCATATCAAGGTTTAAGCCATAATTTCTGCCGACATTACCCGTTTCAAAATCGAAAGAAATAGGCTGTTGAAACAAGGTAGCTGAGATATCTTGGCCTTTAACGACTTCATTAACGAAGCTCACTTCGCCGGATACGGCACCGAGTTGCACCCCGGGCTCAGTAATATAAACTGGCGTACTATCAAATTTAACCACACCTTTTATATCTTCTTTGACGACTTCACCAGGCCTGGCATTATAAAGTGGGATCTTAAGATCTAAGCTGGCAGCCACTTCACCGTTAATCTGCACCACAGATAAGGTCGAGCCTACTGAATCTGCAAGTGGAGATGCTTGTATCACTTGGGTAGCAGCCCACCCTTGAGTCTGTAGCGCTGCCGTGACCTCAAGCAGTGAACGAGCGCCTAATTGCGGGATGGCTATTTTCGCTCCATCGACCACCACATCCATCAGATCGCCTCGATTGATGGTGAGATCCATGCGCTCATTTTCAAACAGTGCCGATAGATTCAACTCTGTGACACTGGGCCAGTCAGGCTGAAACTCAAATTCCGCTTGCTCTATGGTAAAACTAGCCTGAAAAACGCCAGAATGGTCTTGATAAGGATAACCAGCGAGATCACCATGCCAAACCAATTTACCATCTGGGAGATTACCGGCCACTAAGCCCTTTTCTAAATATGCGACTAAACCAGGACTCATTCCCTTTAACGGTAAATATTTACCGACTTGTGCAACGTCTGTGATCTTCAAGTCACTCAATAGGGCTAAGTGTGTTCGCTCACCAAGATCTAACCGAACTGATGCATCGACCGAAATATCTGGATTACTCAATTGCAGCTTGGGAATAATTAACGCTTGCTCAGGCAGATAAAACTTAGCATCGAATGCCTTCCCTACTAAGGAAAGTGGCGCTTTAAATCCACCGCTAAAATCTAACAGATAATCTTGCTCAGGCACTGAGATGTAAACCGATTCATCTGCCCAACCTAGATCTAGGTCTATCGGTGCGCTACCGGGAATACTAGCATCACCCGTCCAACTCAGTTGCTGCACAGCTAAAGATAGCTGCGGCGCCTGATCGACAAATTTAGTCAACTTAATCGCGTTAATATCACCGGTCGGATTGAGCTTTTGCCAGGTATTCAACGTAGACAGTTCCACTCCCGGAACCAGAGGAAGTAGAGGTAACAGTGAGCTGGTATTAAGTGTATTGAGATAACTAAAGACAGCTTGCTCTCGTTTTTCTACTATAAAGAGAAGCTCAGACCAAGGTGTTTGATTTGATTCGAACGCAAGATCGCGACTACTGAGACGCCAGCCCTCCAGAGTCGGTAACCATTCCAACTGACCCGCTTTAACTTCAAATCGTTGCAACTGATCACTCAAGCTCCATTCTAGCCAACTTGGGGAGAACTCGATTAAGCCTGAATCAATAGATCTATGACTCAGGTTCATCCAAGCCTGTAGATTGATGACACCTTCTAATGCCAGCTTCTCTTTCTCATCATAGGGATTTTGCTGCCTCGACGCCCACTCACCCAGATCTAATGACTGAGCCGCTAAGTAAACTTGCCCCTTAAGCTCATCGGGGCGATTGCCACTCCCCTTAATATCGAGCTGCAAGGATAATAGCTCAACCTCCGACGCTTCCTCATCGAGATATAACTTACCCTCTCCACGGTGGAGGTTTGTCGAGTTATACCACTTTAGGTCTTTAACAAAGATAGGACGATAGTCATGATTCTTGCTTAGCAGCTGTAAACTTGCTTGTTTAATTGAGAAACGCTCTAGTTGTTCAAGCAGTAACTGATAAACCCAATCAGTGTCGGCTTTCTGCACGCTGGCAGCGCCAGAACTGGTATTGAGCTTATCGATATCCAATGCCACCTGAACACCATCGAAGATAACATTCTCAATTTGAGGTGTTCTGGTGAGCAGGCTGTCCCAGAAATCGAACTTGATATGGACAGCATTGACCACTGAGGAAAATGGTAAGTGCTCTTGAGGCGGGATAACCAATTTTTTAACGGTTAATGCGGGACCAAAAGCTTGCCATTCTGCGGCCAATTGCCCAACATTAACTTGGATCTGATACTGCTGTTCGACATAACGAACCAACTCAGTTCTCACTTCATCGAGCTGAGGTAACAGTCCCCTAAATAAGCTCACTACTAGTGCAAATAACACGAGTATGATCGCTAAAATTTGCCAGCAGAACCGGCTGAACTTTCGGGGACAAAATTTACGTGACACTACATTATTACCACATCAAACTGATTTTGAGCATACATGGGCTCATTCTGGAACCTAACACGCTTACCGATATAGACACCGAGCTCAGCAACTAGATGGCTCTCTTCCCCCGTAAGGCTATTAAAAACGGCTGGGGCACAGTAGACCAAGAACTCATCGGCATCATAGCCACGATCTAGTCTAATTATTTCTCTAAATAGCTCGTAAGAGACAGTTTCAACCGTTTTCAAGCTACCAGAACCCGAACAAGATGGACATTCACCGCACAAAACATGCTCTAAACTTTCTCTGGTACGCTTACGGGTCATCTCAACCAAACCAAGACCAGAGAAGCCACTTATATTAGTTTTGACTCGATCGTTCGATAACGCCAGCTCTAAGCTATTTAAAACACGCTTTTGATGTTCGGCATTTAGCATATCGATAAAATCGATAATGATGATACCACCTAGATTACGCAGCCTAAGCTGACGAGCAATGGCGTGGGTGGCTTCAAGGTTCGTATTGAAAATGGTTTCTGCGAGATTACGATGACCCACAAATGCACCGGTATTGATATCGACAGTCGTCATCGCCTCGGTCTGATCTATGATGAGGTAACCACCGGATTTAAGCTCGACTTTACGCCCAAGCGCACGCTGTACTTCATTTTCAACATCATAGAGGTCAAAAATAGGCACTGGACCTGAATAATGTACAATTTTGTCGGCAATTTCAGGCATAAATTCCTGAGTAAAACTTTGCAGCTCATCGAACGTCTGACTCGCATCGACTTGAATTTGATCTAACTCAGTACCGACAAAGTCACGCACGATACGCACTGGGAGGGCTAAATCTTGATATAGCAGTGACACGCCTCGGCGCTTGCGTCGCTCGCTCACTTTAGCCCACACTCGACGAAGGAAAGCCGCATCTTGTACCAGCTCTTGTTCACCGGCACTTTCAGCAGCTGTACGAATAATAAATCCGCCATCTTCATCAACAAAGGGCTCGGTCAAACCTTTCAAACGAGCGCGAACTTTCTCTGACTCAATGCGCTGAGACACGCCGATGTGACTCGAACCTGGCATAAATACTAAGTATCGAGAAGGAAGCGTAATATCAGTCGTCAGACGTGCACCCTTGGTGCCTAATGGATCTTTCACCACTTGTACCATGATATCCTGACCCTGCCTTACCAGCTGAGCGATATCACGCACGACGAAGTTACCCTTCTCGACGTCGGCAACACACTCTGTGTGAGGCACGATATCGGATGCATGTAAAAAAGCCGCTTTATCCAGACCGATGTCGACAAATGCGGCTTGCATCCCAGGTAAAACACGACTGACCTTACCCTTGTAAATATTACCCACTAAGCCACGCTTCATCCGCCTTTCAATATGGACCTCTTGCAGCACACCGTGCTCAACCAAAGCGACTCTTGCTTCTGTTGGGGTCACATTGATCAATAGTTCAGAACCTATCTTTTGCTGTACTCTATTTCTGGCGACGCGACTCATATTTACACTCACTTATAATAGATTCTAGATTCTAGGTTCTAGGGCCTAGATAACTTTATAAAACTTTCATCTCTTTTAGCAGCTCACGGGTCTCAACCATAGGTAAACCCACTACAGCGGAGTAACTGCCATCAATACGCGCAACAAAACTGCCACCTAAAGCTTGGATACCGTAAGCACCCGCTTTATCCATAGGTTCACCTGTGGCGATATAGGCCTGAATATCTTGCTCGCTCAACTGACTGAATGTCACTTTAGTCTCAACCAAACGCGTTACAGTCGTCGTGCCATCCGTTAGGGCTACCGCAGTCATCACATGATGAGTTTCACCAGATAACTGAGAAAGCATAGCCATAGCATCTGCTTCATCTACGGGTTTGCCTAAGATCTTATCGCCCAATACCACTATGGTATCTGAACCTAGCACCACAGCATTATCAACGTGAGTCAGTGCGAGTCCGGCTTGCGCTTTTTCAACAGCAAGACGCAAGACGAAAACCTCAGCCGTTTCACCCGCTATATGGCTCTCGTCGATATCGGCTGACAGCGTTGTGAAGCTAAAATCTGCGCGGGAGAATCCCAGCTGAGAGAGCAGCTCTTTACGTCGCGGCGATGCCGATGCTAATACGAGTTCAGTAGAATAAATCATATTTTATCTCACCTTATACAAACGCCGTAATCGACGTAACATCCAAAATATCCAAGGCCAGATAATCAAACCTGAAATAGCGGGTAAAAATATGCTTTCATCGAACGATACCGTCGACACCACAAACTGGACCCAAAACACGACTAAATGGTGTAAACAAACCAGACTGGCTATCATTAAGGCTTGTTGCCACATGGGGAAATTGCGTAGTCGTTGAAAATGTAATACCACCACGTATACAACCAGCGACATCGACAGGGCGCGCACGCCTAAATGTGCTCCCAGTAAGATATCTAAGATCACCCCAAGCACCCAAGCCGATAAGATGTTATATCTATGCGGAAGAGCCATAGCCCAGTATATAATCACCAGCAATAGCCAGTCAGGACGCCAAGCCTCCACGATATCAGGCAATGGCATTATCTGTAATAACATGGCGACTAACAGGCTTAACCAAACAACCCAGCGGCCGTTGGCAATGTGCATGCTCATAGGCTCACCTCAGGTTTATTCTCATGCGATACTTTACCTAGGCTTTCGCCTGGAACATGCTCACTATCTTCAAGCTCATCGGGCCAAATCAAGAGTAAATACCGAATTCGATCTAATGCAGCCAATGGTTGAGCCGTTACAGTGGCATAGCTCTGGCCATCATCTTTTATCACGCTCATAACCCGAGCAACTGGGTATCCCTCAGGAAAGCGATTGCCGAGCCCAGATGACACCAATAAGTCACCGACTCGAATATCGGTACTCTTAGACACATATTTAAGCTCGAGCTCATCGAGCACGCCCGTACCGTTAACCACTAAGCGAACGTCATTTCTAGTTATCCGCACTGGAATGCCATGAGTGACATCAGAGAGCAAAAGAACTCGACTCGTCAACTCACTGACTTGCACGACTTGACCTACGACACCTTGAGCATCAACCACAGGCTGACCAACAAAAACACCGGTTCTCACCCCTTGGTTTAACACCACATACTGATGATAAGGATCACTGGCGACTTCCATCACCTCGGCAACCACTTTCTTGGCATCCATATGCACAGGAGAGCCAAGCAGATCACGCAGGCGATCATTTTCTTGTCTTAGATGTTCGAAGCGCTGCAGACGCTCACTCATTAACAGTTGCTGACGTAAAAGCGCTTTATTCTGCTTGGTGAGCATATTGCGAGTAGCCAAACTTTCAGCAGACCAATCCAGCAGGGCACCGGGGGTGTTGGCAACGTATTGCAGAGGGCTAAGTACAGAAGAGATGGATTTACGAACAGGGTCGAGCCGGCCGTTGGCCACGATAAGGATCACCGACAAGATAATAGCCAGTGTTAATCTAAACTGGTTTGAAATACCACGAGCAAAAATTGGCTTCATAAAAACTTATAAACGGTCTTGAAATACCAGTTGCCAGCTCAAGAGTTACGTTCCTTAATGAGTATGGTATTCTGAATTGCTATCTATATATGGCGGAAAAAACGCGCTAAACATACCAATAGAAATAAAATAAGGCGGTAAAATACCGCCCTAAAGACAACTTAAGTCTCTTCGGAGAATAGGTCGCCACCGTGCACATCAATCATCTCTAGCGCCTTACCACCACCACGTGCTACACACGTTAGCGGATCATCAGCAACCATAACTGGAATACCAGTTTCCTGCATGAGCAAGCGATCCAAGTCGCGGATTAATGCACCACCGCCGGTCAGTACCATGCCACGCTCAGAGATATCTGAGGCCAATTCTGGCGGAGACTGCTCTAACGCAACCATCACAGCACTGACAATGCCAGATAAAGGCTCTTGTAGTGCTTCTAAAATCTCATTACTGTTCAGCGTAAAACTACGCGGTACGCCTTCGGCTAAGTTGCGGCCACGAACCTCAATCTCTAAAACTTCGTCACCTGGGTATGCTGTACCAATCGTATGCTTGATACGCTCGGCAGTTGCTTCACCAATCAAGCTACCGTAGTTACGACGTACATAGTTGATAATCGCATCATCAAACTTGTCACCACCAATGCGTACAGAAGATGAATACACCACACCATTGAGTGAAATGATAGCAACCTCAGTCGTGCCGCCACCAATGTCGACAACCATTGAGCCAGTAGCTTCAGAAACAGGAAGCCCTGCACCGATTGCCGCAGCCATAGGCTCTTCAATCAAATACACTTCACGAGCACCAGCACCCATTGCAGATTCACGAATTGCACGGCGTTCTACTTGTGTCGCGCCTACAGGTACACAAACCAAGACTCTTGGGCTTGGACGGAATACGCTGTTGTTGTGAACTTGCTTAATAAAATGCTGAAGCATCTTTTCGGTCACATAGAAATCGGCGATAACGCCATCTTTCATTGGACGAATAGCTTGAATATTACCGGGAGTACGACCCAACATCAGCTTAGCTTCAGTACCAACAGCTGCCACGGACTTCTGCCCGCTACGTCCTCGTTCACCACGAATAGCAACAACAGAAGGCTCGTTTAACACTATGCCTTCATCACGAACGTAAATTAAGGTGTTAGCCGTACCCAAATCGATCGAAAGATCGTTAGAAAAAATGCCACGCAGCTTCTTGAACATGTAACCAGCCTGTCTCAGTGGAGTCCGAAAATAAAAAATCAGGTAACTCTAACAACGACACTCTGATGACACAAGGGTGATGAGGTTAACATTTGCTAATGAAGCGACTTTTTTTTCAATATCATAAGAAAGAAGGCATTTAGGCTCTAAATTCAAGAAAATATACCTTAAAAAGAAATATATACAGCTGTGTAGTTGTCGCAGCCACACACCTAGAGTATTGACTCTAGGTGTGACCTTGAGGCTAATTCACTTCCCGCCAGTAGATCACCTTGTCATGACCTCGATATGTCCCAAAGAAGGCACTGGCTCTTGGATCATATAAAGCATTGGCATTATTACCATCATAATTCCAATAGCCTTTTAACCAAGGTTGAACATGTTGCTTTAGCGGGACGATACCGGCTGCATTGGGCACAGTGAAATAGATCTGATTTACACCACCTTGAGTGGTGCTACCTTGTAGAGTTAATCCAGGATTACTATAAGCAATTAAAGCCGGGAACCCCGTAGGAAAGGTCATATTCAATCCTGTTGTCACCGTCTCACCAGTGTCAGATGAAGAGACAGTATTGTAAACGGAACAACCATCTTCTCTATTCACAACCCAAGTTGGCCCACTTACCTCAGTAACATACTCAGTTCGAATGGGGATCCGTAGGCTCTCAGTTTCTGGACCATAACCATTTTCAAGCACCAGTCGACCATACCTAAGTTCAAAATCATCTCCCAATGCCACCTCTTCAAAGGTGATCCCAACACAAGCAGCTGAGGTTGCACTTTCTTGATAACAGATACCGTCAATGTCCTTTAGATCATTGGCTGATAGCCTAAGCTCAAATAATGCATCAAAGGGGGCTACAGGCGTTGAAGTGCGTCTGTATCTAAGTGTTCCATCTTGCAAATAAGCCGACCTTGCTCCGCCAGCAACCCCATCAAGAAATACAACTGAGCGAGATCCTGAGTCAATTTCTTCTAATACGGGTAAACTTGACCCAGCTAAGTTACTAAAACTTCGTCCAGTCCATTGATTTATATATTTCCACCAAGCCTCAACTTGGTAGTTTTTAGTCTCATTACCATCCTTATTCTTACCAATAACAAGCAACCTTGGCTCTGCTCCAGTCTTAAACAGGAAAGGTTCATCCATATAGGTAAACGAGCCACAAGTTGGTAGTGGCTCGGGATCCACGGTTGTGACACTCAAATAATAGGGGGTGAACCTTCCCATATTTTCTGTCGTAGCCCCAGGGATATCATAACCAAAATACCCACCGACTTTAGGTGTTACCGAGAAGGTAAAAATTCCAACTTCTGACACAGATTGTTTAATTACCTGCTCACCCGTTGCTTGCTCGTATTCACTTAACCCAAGTGATCCAGTTACTCCCCCATCGACAGCTAAGGGGCTGATAAGATTGTGGGATAGCATCATATTCTTGTGGGTGAAATTAGGTGTAATGATATTACCGCTACAGATATCAACATCACTATCAGACTGCCACGCCATGGCTTTTACGGTAATATCAAACGCTTCGCCAGCTCGCTTATATTTAGTACTTGTAACGCTACAGCTTGTACAGGCTTCAGATTCAACACATAAGCCTATAGGTCGGCGCACAAACTTGTCACTACCATCCATAATTAGACCCGACTCATCAGCCGTTCCTGTGTATCGTGTATTGAGTTGCACTTCACCTGCATCGGCATAATTAACATCGATTTTTGCCTTACCATTACTGTCAAAATTGAGCGTAATAGCTCTAGCTGTTGCCTCAGTATCTCCGATCATCTCCTCTGTCGAACCGGACTTAACAGAGACTTTTTTAGTACCTGTAGATGGGGCAACATAATCACTCCAGAAAGCGAGTGATTTTGCCGTATTTTTAAATGCGGGGACACACTGCTGTCCAGCATCATCCTGCTTGACGGCTTTCACCAAAATATCTGTCGTTGGTTTATTTGAAAACTCATCAGGAATATCGAAAATAAAACCGCTTGCGGCAAATGAGATAGTACAGCTTGCTGTATTGAGTAGACCCGCTCCTTGTTTACATAAGGTATCGCTCCCAGCGACCGTTGATGGAGACGAGCTAGAGACGCCTATGGTAACTGGGTCGTCTGTATTTGATCGTAAACTCACTTTAGCAATACCATTTAGCAGGTTAACCGTATTACCTCCAACCCAGCCACCATTAGCCATACTTGCAGGGGACAAGGTCGCAATAACAGGGTCAGTAAATAGATCACACTCAGCATTTCGACAGGCTCTAATCGTCATCTCTTCTGCATTACACGTTAGCGGACTACTTGAGTAATCAAACTCGAAATGGTGAACAAGCTGACCCACAGGGTCTGAAGCCAAAGCACAAACTTGGAAATTATCAATCTCATGGTTATTATTCGCTCCACCAGTAGAACCTGTAATGGAGAGGTAAAAATCCTCAGGAACTCCCCCTTGCTCAGTGATACTTCTGGCATCAAATTCTGGGATCAATATTTGAAAGCCATTGCCATCTTTTATGTCTCGTTCAACCAACACCAGTGCCTGTCCAACCTCTGTTGAATCTACTGTTATTCTGTATCTATGGTTAGGCTCAGCGGTATTGGTCCCTCTAACATCAATAGCTGGATTTAGATTAGCTTTAGTCCCCGCTAAATACATATAGCCTGAATTTACCGAACCACGAATAGCAACAGATTGAGCCCTAAATCCGGGACCATCGACTTTACCCTCATTCGGGCTAGAAAAATTACCGTACTCGTCTAGCCCTACGCCTATCCAACCTCCAGCAAATCCTGCTGTACCATTGTTTCGCTGAGCATAGCCTAATGCACCACCAAAACTTCCAGGTTGTGGCGTGATCGATGCGTCAGATAGAATTATGGCTACACCATCTCCACCCGTACCACTTTGAGGAGACCAAGCAAAGTAATCAAACTCTACCTGTACAAAATTATCTGCTGCTGGAAATAAGCGCTGGTAAGTGCTCGATGTTGCCTGATTTCCTCGCGCAGGAGTGATCCGCATCCTTTGAGAAGCTATCGCTGGAGACGTTGAACTCCCCAGTGTTTTAATGGCCCAGTCATCACCTAAGTCATCACGATTAAAGTCATCATTAAAGCACTCTAACTCTGGAGTATCATCAATAATCTCTAGTGCTACAAACCCGTATTGCTCCGCGGTATGATCTCTTTCATCATCTTGATAAAGATCTTCATCAACAACCATGCTGACTGTGTTTTTTGTCAATACGCAACGTCTTAACCAGCCACCGTTATTACCATATCTAGAGTGCTTGCCTGCTACGAAAGTCGGTGGGTGATTAAAACCAATAAGGGGGCGAGGGTAACCACACTGATCGTCAGCATCTCCAACACTTCCTGAGGGCAAAGTCCAAATGTCACTACCAAAATGATATTGCACATCTTTGCCATTCAAAGAGATCGTACCCACTCCCTTTTCTAAGGCTAAATACGCAACTTTCTCATTTTTTAATCTGTTGAGTTTGATATCTGCTGGTTGGCAATACTTATTACCATAACCATTGCCAGACCCAGCATCAACAACTTCAGACACATCCATGCCAATAAAAATATCATCATCATCATCTCGTGTTACCGTACTGGTTAACCAGCAGTTGTTCTCTGATGATTGAATTTGATTTAACACCACATCATAACTTTGGCTTAAAGATACTTTCTTGTATTTACCAAGGTTTTTATAGAGCACATCCTTTGTATTTTTAAATCCTGCTTCAAACTTAGTGCCATTCGAAAATTGATGCTCTCCTGCAGTTGTCGCTACCCAATGAACTTCAGCCATTGGCTGAGAGAGAAGATCAGGCTGCCACCAAGGAGTTACTGGCTCCCTCTTACTCCAACTAAAGCCAGTATTAGACACATTGGTAAGAAACACCGATGCTGGCCCATCATTATCATTGGGATCATCGTTGGTGATTGTCGGCATAACAAAAACCAAGGGGGTTACGCCTGCTGCAAATGGGGTCTCAAATATGACAGTGCCAGACGCTGCCTTGCCGAACTGAAAATTAGCATCTTGCACAGTCGCATCACAATTTGGAACCACATTAATTTCATCTGTTCGACTGATAAAATTAATAACAGCACCACCTTTTAACTCAATATCTTCACTTGCAACGGCACCGTTGAGCGTTGAATTTCCTTCTAATAAGACATCATCTTCACCAACTAGATATGCATTGAGGTTCACCCCACCCATAAGCTTCAAATCATCATAGGAATAAATTAAAAAACGAGTAGGATCTGAGGGGGAGTCATCATTTTCTATATCGTAGCCACCTTTTATAAAAAAGCTGACCGTGCCACTAGCAGGGAAAACAACAGTAACACCATGATTTATTTCTAAGTCACCAATCCAATACTGACCAGAAGATAGCTCTAAACGACCGCTTTTAGCCTGCAAGGTTTTTAATTTATAAATACCATCTGGAGTCGTGAAGCGTATGGTTCTATCGGATCCATTTTCTAACTTAACATCGCCGTATTCACCTTGCGAAATATCAATTGTCGGGTTTCCATGGCTTGGTGGGCCAATGTTGTTATTACTGTTGGATTTACACTGTGAAAAGCTGACCCTGTCTTCCGGGAGCTTAGCTAGTTTATTCGACTTTATACATTCAATAGCACTTTCGCCACTGGGATAACAAGCCTTACCCTTATCTTCAACTTTCTTGGCCGGTAGCTCACCGTTTTCTGGAGCATTATTGAGTCTGGCAGAGCTTTCAAATTTTATCTCTCCATCCTTATCTATGGAATTGACCCCTTCAATGAAAGTCTTGCTCCAATCGGTAGCCTCAACAGGCGCAAGCAGCCCTGAAAAAATGAACAGTATTACGACTGCAAATGAATGCTTAATGCTATTAATCACGGGCCTCTACCTCCACCTGACGGTTAACTCTTAGGCAGTTTCCGTTATTGTTAGTGCAATCGCCGGTTTCACAGGTTGCTGTACTGGTGATGCGATAATGGTTTACCGTATTTACTACACTGGCGTTACAGGTCAAAGCGACTCTACAGCCATGAAAACCAGGCTCATTAGGCACATCCCAATCACTGCTAGCTTCGCAAGTTGCTGCAGACGCATCAAGTGGAAACAACTGAGCCAATGCGCTATCGGCACCTGAGTTTGCAGCCGCTAACGCACGAGCTCCCCACACCTCAAGGTTCACCTGCTCATCGGCATCTTCGAGTACATTGATCAACGCTGATGCCATCAAAAACATCACTGTAATAACAAAAATACCAATCACTAGTGCACTGCCCTGCTGATTCGCAAGGCTACCGCCTGTTCCCCTTTGAAAAGGTATCTGGGTACGTCGATTCATATTAAGGGACATTGACCACCTGCACTTGGTGTTGATATTGAAACGCTTGCTCATTAACTGCAAATTGCGGAGTCAGTTGCACTACAGCATTATTACTTAACGTACCAGGGGTATAGCTGATTGGCCAGATTGGAGACGTATCACTTATCACAACACTCTCTGCCATTAATGCACTTGCTGCATCGCCTCCCATTTGGTCTGGGGTGGGTTGAGTGACTCTAAACATATTATAACTGTTGTAACGCCTAATATTACCGTTGGCAAAGAAACAATAGCTCACTGCGTTACGCACCATAAAGAACCGAGAACGTGGTGAGGCTTCACTGAAGCGAACGGCTCTATCAAATGTGATAGTTGTTGTGTTTGTATCTATATCAGCAAAGCTAGCAATATCCAATAAACGCCCTTCTGTCGCTATGGGTGTAGCTGAGTAGATATGTTCAGGCAGCAGAGGGTACACCAGCATTTGCTGAGCTGGATTTATGCCTTGAGAGGGGATCATCACAGTTGCTGTTAATGCGGAAGCTGCTGGAGCAATCGGAATATCCAAATATGATGCACTTCCCTGAATGGGCACAAACTCAATACATTGAAATGTTGCTGGATTATTGGTTACACGTAAACTGTTGGGCACCGCATTGCGGATCTCTCGGGTCATGCGCTCCATAACAAAACGACTTTGGCTCAGCACTTGGTCTACCGAAGTTGATTCAACAAAGATGCGCGTCCCCAAGATGACAAAACTACTTACACCAAGCACTAACACCCCAAGAATAATGATCACCATCACCATCTCAACCAGGGTAAAACCTGATGACCTCACCTCTTTTAAGCCCAGCATCAATAGTTACTCCTAACCGCATTGTAAGTGATCACTTCACTATTAGGTGTGGTGACATCGATACGGATTAACTTAGTGTCTATACCGGAAGCATTAACATAAGTCACCGTGACACTAAGTTGATAATTAGGGTATTCACTCGCATAGGTGTTAGCTGAATTAAGCATCAAGCTTGTCTGGCTTAATCCATGATAATCATCGACATCATTAAAGCTATTGCGGTTTTCACCGGCGTCTGGCCCAAAATTGACAGGTAGCGTGCAGACATCTCCAGCCGGTAAACCTAGCTCAGGTCTAGGCTCCGCACCGCAAGCTGGCACTCCACCATTAGCATTAGTATTTTGATCATAACGTTTACTCCAGATCTCATTAAGTATCGAGTGAGCGAGCTCGGCAGAGCGAACTCTATGCAAGGTTTCAGCTGCACGATCGGCTTGAGGAAATAACATGCTAGTCAGCAAGACCAAGGCGATGCTTAGCACCACTATGCCTACGACTAATTCGATTAATGTGAAACCTTTCGAAGTTCGCCCTTTAGCAATAAACCTTTTTGATGCTAAAAGTGAATCTGGCAGTTTTATCGTTTTCTTTGGAGGATTAACGGCCATGAATATACCCCTGACTCTCAATATCGATCAGCAAGGTCTCATCGGCAATCACATTGATGCATGGGCCACTACAGCCCATACTGGAGATCCCGGCGGTATCGAAACTCACATTGAAGGTATCATTACTATCAGATGCTCGCGTTAAACTAGCGCCTCCCGAAAATGCTTGTTTAGCTTCCGTTCGGTTCGTTCCACTGCAGGTCTGATTATCGAATCGACGTAACTGATAACCACTGGCGTCGACATCGACTCGATAGCAACGATCTTGGTTATTCATCGCCATCAACTGAGCCTTGCGCAATTCACTAATAAATTCGTCCCTCAAGGTAAAGGCACTATAGCTGGAACTGGTCATCAGACGTGGTAAAACCACCACAGCAAGGATGGCAATTAACATTATGGTGGTCACTAGCTCTACCAGAGTAAAGCCGGCATTATTTCTCATCTGCATACCGTTTAATTAAATCGATTAACACTCCGCTGTTCAGTAGTGAGTATGACAAAAAATCCTGATAGTTCATATGTATATACTAACTATTGACTTAAATAGGAAAATCTAACTCTTTCAAGTAGTATTGCATCGCTTAAAAAGAAAACCTCCAGCTTTTGCTAGAGGTTTCAATGATAATAACTAACTGTAACTAGCGGCTAAAAATTAACAACCTGTTTCGATAATCTCGTAGTCCGGTGGAGTGATCACATCGTTACTTTCAGATGCCTCAGTATAATCTAAACGGCAGTCTCCATTTGACGCCTTCCCTTTTGGTACGAAAATAATTGTAGAGCCTGTTGATCGGACTCCCCAATCTTCGGTTGCTAGCGTTCCATTACCAGTTAACTCTTCAAACTGCATATCCAAAGCAAGTTCAAGGTTTGTTATCGTTGTCGCTTCAGTACCAAAGCTCTTGATATAACCATAACTAAGCTCAATATCTACACCATCTTCCAGCTCAACATCCTGATTATTTTCTGTTTCCAGTCCTTGAATTGCAGCCTTAGAGTAAACGAGAGCGTTAGCTCCTTGAAGTGCAGCCTGCATACCACTAAGTGTTGACTCCCTAGCATCAGACTGAAGGTTAATAAACTTAGGCGCTGCCGTAACAGCCAAAATGCCTAAGATGATAATCACCACGACCAGTTCAATCAGGGTAAACCCCTGCAGTTTAAATCTATTCATACTACTCATCCTCGCTAAAAAACGCTAATTAACAATAATGTAACACCAGACTCATTTATTAAATAGTATAAAAGGAGATATACGAGCTAATTTACCAAGCTGTCACTTCTCCAAGCTGCACTCAACGAGTAATTAGCAGGCGAAGGGGTCGTCACTTCCTGTCGGTGTATAGAGCTGATAAGTTGGTGACGTCGATTCATCAGCCGCTGGTACATAGGTAAAATGGCAGGTATCTGCTGGTGCGTTTACGGGCGCAAACTTTAACACACCTCCAGAATCATCCATCTGCCAATCAGCAGCCTCAAAATCCATCGCGTTAGCGACCTCATCGATGTCAGCTTGTAGGTATCCAAAATTAGTTACCGCTAAGTCATTAGAGCCAATATCAACTCCATCAGTACCCACCCAATCACCTGAAGCTTTTTTTTCATCACCACCAATAGCAGCTTTTGAATAGACTAAAGAGTTTGTACCTTGCAGCGCGCCTTTAAAGCCATTTAATGTCGACAGACGAGCATCGCCCTGAAGATTGATAAACTTAGGTGCAGCTGTCACCGCTAAGATCCCTAAGATGATAATCACCACGACCAACTCAATCAGGGTAAACCCTTGCTGCTTATTTATAGCCATACACTTTCACCTCATTTTACGCTTCCATGCAATATTAATTTAATTCTAGTCAAAGAAATAACCAATTAACAATAATGTAACACCCAGATAGCAGGATGAATAGTATATATATAGGGAAATTATCATTTTATCAGGCACAAAAAAGGCCTGCTAAGCAGGCCTTTTCGATTACTCAATAATTAGCAATCATCTACATCAGGTAAATCACTAAAGTTAGGTGTATCACTACCATTAATAGCCTCAGTATAGATAACTGTGCATGTTGTTGGTGCATCGGCTTGACGTAATGTGATTGTGCCAGGCGTTGCATTGCTTGGGGTTGCTGGATTTCCTACTGACCTAGCGGTAACAGCATCCACAACCCATTCATTAACAAAATCAATATCAAGTGCAGCAGCAAGATCCACTTGTGTAGCTAGTAAGTAACCATATGCAACATTAACATTAACTCCAGTTGCAATAGTCACAGCAGCTGTATCAGCACGCTCATCACCAGCAATAGCAGCTTTGGAGTAAACTAAGCTATTTCCCCCTTGAATCGCCCCTCTAAGGCCCTGAAGGGTTGATAGGCGAGCATCGGACTGCAAGTTAATAAACCTAGGCGCCGCAGTTACTGCTAGAATACCCAAAATAATAATAACAACCACTAATTCAATTAGCGTAAAACCATTTTGTTTTTGCATTTTCAATCCTCTAATTAACAGCCTGTATCAACAATTACATATGTAGGTAACACTGATGTGCTTTCGGCTTCCGTATAAGTAATTTGACAAGTATTACTATCATTTGGAGCGCCAGCCTGGTTTATAATAATGGCTAAAGGTGTCCCTGAAGGAGTACCAACTATCCACTCTGTGTTAGTTGTCCCAAATTCAGCATCAATTGCATTATTGAGTTCGTCAGCACCCGCCTGTAAATAACCGAAATTTGTTACAGCAAGATCTTCTGCTCCAATATCAAGTCCATCGTCATCATCAGCAGCCCAACCCGTTGTTGATAATGTTTCTTTACCGTCTATTGCCGCCTTGGCATAAACTAAGCTATTAGCGCCTTGCATTGCTCCTCTAAGCCCCTGCAGGGCTGACTCACGCGCATCTGACTGAAGATTAATAAACTTAGGTGCTGCTGTTACAGCAAGAATACCTAAGATGATAATAACAACCACTAATTCAATTAGCGTAAAACCATTTTGCTGCTTCATTTTTTACTACCTTTATATAACTAAAGTTATGACTCAATTAAGAGAAAACGACTAAAACTCATTTACTGTTCAATGCTAAAGAGCTTATTACAGATCTAATTTGTAAAACTGACTACTGTGCCAGTCCCTGGGTTATAGGTGATGCCATTGCCTACATCTAAGTCAGGCACTGGATCTGCGACACCATCAGAAGGTTCTAGCTTTAATGAAGCCACTTGATGGTACACACATAAATCACCGACGCCGACCTCATTGCCATTCAAATCAATCAATGGGATCCCAACACCCTTTATCACTTTTACAGTGTATCTTTGGTTACGTGCATCTTCTGTGTAAATAACATTACGTGGGGCACTCTGTAATATGCTATTAAATACTTGCTGGCAACTTGTGTCGCTCATTGAAGTTGCACTGGTATTCGTTAATCCGGTTGGATATCCAAATCGAGTATCTAATGCAATCTCAACCCCATCTAAAATGACAGTGCTATTGTTTCGACCATCAACTTCCCACTGGGCGCGAACAAAACCAACCGCAGTAGATAAGCCACCAGAAACGCCATCTAAACTAGCGTTTTCCGCATCATCAGTGACATTGAGGAAACGTGGAATGGCGGTGGCGGCCAGCAAACCGAGGATCACAATGACAATCACAAGCTCGATCAACGAGAACCCTTGCTGACGATTTCTATAATTTGGCATATTTTGACCTTCAAACTGATATTTCATTTGATTTTCAATCTGCTTATTCATATAAGCCCCCACATCTTATTTTACAATTCTAACAGTTCACAGAATTTTAGAAACCTATGATACAGCTCTATTTTCTCACTTATTTGTCATTAGTCAAAAAAATTACATGGCCAGATATCAACTGATAACCAAGCCGATCGGAGTTGTTAGCAATATAACTACAAACATCTCCTTCAGCGCTCATTTTAGATACAAGCTGTTGAGACAATGTATCGTGACCTAAAAGCTGATACCAGAGTTGTTCACAACCCGATGAGTCAGCTTGATTCGGCAGAGGCCAGCCCCCTGAGCTCATTTTAACAATTGAAGTCGCATATTCTGTGCCAGCAGAATCCCAACTCAGATGCATCTCATCAGGGCGACCCTGTGCTAGCCACTGGGCCTTCACCATACCAAGGACATTGAGTAAACGAGTATGATCGACTCTTAAACCTTGTGCGCTGATATTATTCACTGAGCCAAAATAGCGAAATCCCAAAACGCTCAGCAAAGTCAGCAGCAAAACGATAGCAATCACCTTACCAAAGACTTGCAGTAACTCACCGTCCGCATGTTGCTGACTCTGCATACTATTTAAAACCTTTATCTAAATCAGCCATTCTCACCTAAGTTCCGCCCTTGACGACATTAAACATATCCCACCATCTACAGCTAAGTTGATGTTCATTATCAATTTCACTAAGACCCGCCCTTAACAACATTGAGCATATCCCACATAGGAAGATAAATACCCAGTGCTAAGATCAGTACGATACAGGCGACAAAGCCAATTAATATAGGCTCGAGTTTGGCGGTAAGGTTCTTTAGATCGTAATCCACTTCGCCTTCATAAAAATCGGCGGCATCGTTTAGCAATTGATCGATCTGCCCTGTCTCTTCACCTACGGCTACCATCTGTAACACAAGTGGAGTAAATAACTGGCTCTGATTCGATACTCGCAGCATAGAGTCACCAGATTCAATGCCTCGACGCATACCGACGATCCTGTCATGCATATAGGCATTATCTACCGCATCGGCGACTAAACTTAGTGCTTGGGTCATGGGAACGCCGGCACTGAGCATCATAGAGAAACTGCGGCAATATCGAGATAGTGTAGAGCGCTCGATGATACTACCTATGGCAGGAATATGCAGTTTCCACTGATCCCACTGCTTCTCACCTTTTTCTGAATTGTGCCAATAACGAATACCGATAAAGGTGGCAATAAGTCCCACCAGCATGGCGGGCCAATAATTAACAAACGCACTCGATGTACCAATCAAGATTTTTGTCGCCCAAGGCAAGTCGGCACCAAAGCGAGAAAACATATCGGCAAACTTGGGGATCACCATGATATTTAATATCACCATGGCAATAGCGATGGCGATTAAGACAAAGGTGGGGTAACGCATTGCCGCCTTAATACGGCGACGGGTTTCTTGTTCACGCTCGATATAGCCAGACAGCTGTATAAAAGCATCTTCAAGCTTACCAGTGTTCTCACCCACGTGAACCATAGAAACAAACAGTGCATCGAACACATCCGGGTGGTGATTCATCGCCGATGAAAGTGGTCGCCCCGATGTTAATTGCTCGGAGATATCATTGAGTGCATCTCGCATACGTTGTGAGTGTGTTGTTTCTGATAGCCCAGCAATCGCGCGCAGAATAGGAATCCCAGAGCGCGTTAATGAGTACATCTGCCTGCTAAAAATTTGCAGTTCGGCAAGGCTAACCTTAGGTCTAAAAATGGCGGCTAATGAGAAGTCAGGTTTCTCTTTAGTCTCATTGAGCTCTAAAGGGATCACCGCACGGGACATAAGCTGATCGGCAGCCGCACTTTCGGAGGTGGCATCAACCACCCCTGTCACCTGCTGTCCTTGAGCATCGCGCCCACGGTATTTATAGACTGCCATTAACTTTGTCCCTGCTCTTCAATAGTCACTTATTGCTTCACCATATCGGCTGAAAGAGGTATTTGAGATTCAGTCACATCTTCCACCAGCTTAGCCACCTCTTCTATCGTCGTCATACCCTCGGCGAGATACTTCAAGGCGGATTCTGCTAACGGAGTAAAATTCGGGCTATTTTTGGCTGCTTGGGCAAAGTCTTGCGGGTTGCCAGTACGCATGGCTTCAATCATAGATTCATCCAACTCTAAGATCTCAAACACCCCAATACGTCCTCGGTAACCACTGCCATTACAGCTTTGACAACCTGAGCCAATTTTAAATGTCGCCTGAGAAAAATCTTGTTGGCTTACGGAGTTTAACCAAGCCCAATCTTGTGTCGATAATTGATATTCGTTTGAACAATTCTGACAAACTCGTCTCACTAATCTCTGTGCAATAATCACCCGAAGAGCACTGGCTACTAAGTAGCTCGCCGCCCCCATATCCAGCAATCTTAATGCACTCGTCACCGCATCATTGGTGTGCAATGTCGATAGCACGAAGTGACCTGTTAACGCGCCTCTAAGACCAATCTCTACGGTTTCTTTATCTCGCATCTCACCCACCATGATGATATCGGGATCTTGACGCAAGGTGGTTCTCAATACATGTGAAAAATCTAGGCCAATTTTATGGTTAACCTGAACTTGGTTAATACGCGGGAGCTGGTATTCCACCGGATCTTCTACAGTGATAATTTTACGATCTGCGGTATTAAGCTCGCTTAACACACCGTATAAGGTCGTGGTTTTACCGCTACCTGTTGGCCCAGTAACCAAAAGCATTCCGTGGGGACGCTTAATCTGTTTACGAATTCGAGCTAAAATTTCTGGTGGCATCCCCGTTTCATTTAGGGTCAATAAGCCTGCAGATTGATCAAGCAGTCGCATCACCACAGACTCGCCATGATAGATAGGCATAGTCGACATACGCACATCAATCTTATGGCCTTTGATCTCCATATGAAAACGTCCATCTTGTGGTAGACGTTTTTCAGAAATATCCAAACCAGCCATTAACTTGAGACGTAACACCAGAGCAGCTGCAATACTCGCCTCTGGCAAAATATTTTCATGCAGCTGTCCATCGATACGCTGACGAATTCGCAGCACTTTCTCACCAGGCTCGATATGAATATCCGAGGCTCGCATCTGCACCGCATCTTCAAAGATGGACTGGAGTAACTTAACGACTGTGGTTTCGTTATCACTGTCACCGTCGGTCAGGCTCGCCAGATCGAACTGATCATCGGCGGCATATTCCTCTTCCAGCTTACCTGCTATCTGCGCAATCTCATCGGTGCGTCGGTAAAGATTATCGAAGGCATCTAGCAGCTGACTTTCAGTGACTACCGCAATCTTCAAACGCTTAGGTAAGACCTGCACCTCAAGGTTATCCATAGCCTGTAAATCGGCCGGATCGCTCATCGCAATTAAAACACTGTCGCCATTATCTTCGACCACTAAAGCACGATAGCGTCGAGCTTGCACCTCTGGCAGCAGGTTCACCACCTCTGCAGGAATAGGCCTTTTGCTGATATCGATAAAAGGAATATTAAGTTGCTGAGACAGAAACTGTAACAGCTGCTCTTCGGTGATAGATTGAAGATCGATAAGTGTGCGGCCTAATTTTTTGCCGCTGTGTCTTTGTTCAGCCAGTGCTTTTAACAGTTGTTCTTCACTGATGATCTGTTCCTGAACAAGGAGATCACCCAGCCGCATCTTTAACTTCGGTTTCACTCGCTATCTCCTAACTGAACTAGTCTATTCTCGATATAATCTTGAGCCTGCTTGGAAAGCCCCTGCGCCGACAACGCTTGTTGATAAGCTTGCTTTGCTGGCACATATTCTTGCTGAGCATCCAGGGCGTAACCTAATCCCATCCACCATTTAGCTTGTCCGGGAGCGACACGTAATAGCTTGCGGTAACTGTCTTCAGATAACTCATGTTTGCCTATGCTTTGAGCCAAACTCGATTGCATCGTCCACTTCTGAACATCTCTCGCACTTCCGTCAGGGATCTGGGTCAAACTGGCCATAGCTAATTGAGTTTTACCGGCGGCTTGCTGAACTCTGGCCAGTAATAATGAATAGTCGTACTCAAGAGGAAATATCGCGATGCCCTTAACTAAGGTCTCACTGGCTAAATCGAGACGACTCTGACCATAATACAGGGCTGCAAGCTGTCTTCTGGCTTTATGCATATCTGGAACAAGCGCTAACACTTCGCTGTAATAAACAATGGCATCACTCAGAAGCCCTCGCTCTTCTGCCGCTGTTGCCAGCGAGTATCGTCTTTGAGCTAATTGCTCATTGGATACCTGAACTTCTGTTACCGCCATCGAGCTCTCTCTTGGAATAGCTTTCAAGCTCGCAGCACGAGCTATAGTAGGCTCTGAAACTGGAGCAGGATCTGAGACTTGAGCTAGATCTTGAACAGGGTCTAGAGTTGGCTCAACACTCGCACTCTCTTTTATTGCTATAGCTTGTATTGCAGGAGCCTTTGCTACTGCTATCTCGGGTACTTGGCTTTCTTGGCTGATTAATACGTTAGCCTCTTGTGTGGCTGATGATTCTAAATCAAGTTCAGAGCTAATTGCATCAGCAGCAGTGACAGAGACTAGTTGTGAAACTAGAGGTTCAGCTCCCTGAACTGGCTCACTAAGAGGAGTTGTAGAGGCTGTGCTTATACCTTCCCCTTCACTAAGTTTGCTTGTATTAGCTACTGCACCATCGGCTTGAGCCACTCTAGTATTGGTAACACCTTTAGATATCGGCGTCGTAGCATTAGATAGCTGCATGTAGCTATATATGCTCCCAGCTATCAACAAAATCGATACCAGTGCTAATAATACCCAAGGTAATCTTGAAGTTGGCTTAGCTTGATACTGCACCGAAGCCACATTCAAGCTTTCCAGTGAATGAGGTTGCTGACGCTTATCCAAATCTTTCAGCATAGAGTTAATCACGCTCATGAGTTAACCCCATTGAATAAATGCAATCCAAGTCCAGCCATCAATGAGTTAACTTCATTAAATAAATACAATCCAAGTCCAGCCATCAATGAGTTAACTTCATTAAATAAATACAATCCAAGTCCAGCCATCAATGAGTTAACTTCATTTAATAAATGCAATCCAAGTCCAGCCATCAATGAGTTAACTTCATTAAATAAATACAATCCAAGTCCAACCATTAATGAGTTAATCACACCCATGAACTAACCCCATAAAATAAATGCAATCCAAACCCACTGACCAACGACATGATGCCAAGCCCCATAAACCAAAACCATCTGGCTCTCAAACTAAGTTTAGTATCTTGGGTATCTATGATAGCCCCTTTGACATGACGATATTCAACACGCTCAGCGCCTTCGCCAAAACTGAGCAACAAGGACTTATGTGCCAGAATATTGATCAATCTAGGTACGCCTTTCGAGGCAGCCGCTAACACACGGGTATTTTTATGGTTGAATAAGGGCTCTCCCTCGCTACCGGCTACACTTAACCGATAGTGAACATAGGCATTAGCTTCATCCAAGGTGAGTGGTCTCAGGCAGTAACTAAATGTGATTCTTTGTCTTAATTGCCTAAAGTTATGCTGATTCAGCCTTTCATCTAATTCTGGCTGAGCAAAAAGCACCACTTGTAATAGTTTTCGGCTCTCGGTTTCTAGATTAGTAAACAGGCGTAAAGCTTCTAAACTCTCATCTGGCAAAGCTTGTGCTTCATCAAGCACTAAAACAATTGAATGACCATGAGCACACAAGGCAAATAACTGCTGCTGAATAAGCCCAGTTAATTGCATCTGATTAATTTCGGCAGAATATTTAAGCCCTAACTCTAACGCGACAGCCCACCTTAATTCTTCAGGAGACAAATACGGATTAGGCAGGTAAGCACAATGAAAACGTTTAGGTAACTCATTGATCAATTTACGGCAGATAAGGGTTTTTCCGGTGCCGACTTCACCCGTGACCTTAATAAAACCTTCACCTGTCTGCAATGCAGTTTGCAACACCTGCAGCGCCTCAACATGAGGCGCAAGTCCAAAGAAAAACTCAGTATTAGGGGTTAATGAAAAAGGGGTCTCCGTTAGCCCAAAATGTTGCAGGTACAAAATTTACTGTCCTTGTTCGCTGTCATCTTGCTCTTCTGGATACCAGCGATCAAGTAGCTCTTTAGAGCGCTTTAATTCTTCTTTCCAGGTATTTGCCCCAACAACTGTAGGTTTGAGCAAAATCACTAATTCAGTCTTCTTCAGAGACTTAGACCGGTTAGTAAATAACTCTCCCAGAAAAGGAATGTCGCCCAATATAGGGACTTGAGATTTGATTTCGATATTCTCACTCTTCATCAAACCACCGATCACCACAACATCACCGCTTCTCGCCTTAATCACGGTATCTGATTCACGGATATCGCTTTGAGCAAGGGGAAGTTCGAGTGAGCTACCTGAAATTTTTATCGTTTTGATCTGTTCTTTAATATCGATAACCGATGGATGAATATGCAATAACACATTACCTTCACCATCTATCTGCGGCGTCACATCTAAGGCTATACCTGAGAAGAAAGGAGTCAGCTCCACTTCAGGTGTAGTAACTGGTGTTGTTCCAGCAACTGTTGTAGATGAAACATCGGTCACAAAGTACTCATCGGTACCCACTTTAATCACAGCTTTTTGGTTGTTTGAAGCGGTCACTCGAGGGCTGGAAAGTACATCTACATCACCTTGAGTATCGAGCAAACTGATCATTGCGCTAAAATCGTTGCCAGAAAACGTCAGCGAAGTCACACCACCAATCACACCGGTTATTTGATCTGATAAACCACTTCCGCCTGGGGATGTACCAAAAGATATGTCTGTATCACCAACATGGCCTAAAACATTTTCCCAATGGATCCCTTGCTGATAGCCATCCGATAACGTGACTTCTAATATTTTCGCTTCTAAGATCACTTGTCGTTGTAAGTGAGTCTCTGCCATTTGTAAGAAAGAACGAACTTGTCTTAATTCATTTGGGTAAGCTCGAATAGTGACAAGCCCAGCTTGTGGTGTTACAACGACCTGACGCCCACCGCTAGTATTGCCTACTATCGATACCAATGTTTCTTTTAACTCACCCCAAAAGTCTGTCTTAGTTGTCGAGCGAATAAAGGTACCATTGGTCGTCTCATTGCTACTACCGCCACTGCTAGAGTCAGAGCTGTTATTCGATGAGCTATTGTTACCATTGCCATTACTATTACTGTTGCTGCTACCTGAGCTTGAATTATTGTTACTGTCAGAAATTCGTCCAGAGTTAACTGAAGTCAAAGAAAGACCTTGGCGCTCCATATAGAGATAGTTCAAAGGGAATGTTTCTGTACGCATACCGGCTGGATAGATACGTAAAATTCGTCCTTCACGGCTAACTTCATAACCATAAATATCTTCAACAACCTGCAATGTCTCACTCAAGGTCACTCCCTTTAGCGACAGTGAAATCGTACCAGAGACATCTGGGTGAACAGCCACACTCAGTGGAGTGCCTTGCACTAAACTGGGGAAAAATACTTTAGCATCGACATCATGAGCTGAAACATCAAAACGACGCTCGGTTCTCTGTGTGGGTGCAAGCCCAGCAAGAAGTTCTGCCGAGGCGAGTTCTTTCTGGATAGATTCAGGCATTGTCGCCGGAGGCGGACTAAGCTTCTTATTCGATTCAGCTTGAACCGACTCCGCAAGCACCTCTTTAGAAGCTACAGGTTCCGGTCTGTTGGTTGTCTGGCATGCTACCAACAGCAAAGCTAACAGAGGCGTTATAGTTTTTAGCGCAGTCATTTTAATTAATTTTCCTTTGTCTCTGTTATTGCTTGGTACATGGCGAGGTTACGCCCATCTGATAAGGACACAGAACTTACGTTAATCGCGGTAATTTTCACACCTTGTATCCGATCTCCAACAGATAATATTTTATTATTTATCACAGCATAAGAAGCACTTCCTGACTTCAATACGCTGTTTAATACCAACTGATTTTCGTTATCTGTAGTCGTTGATGCGATAACAATCGCACCATGACCCGGACGAGTGGGATCTCGTAATGTTTCCGCCTGAATGCTAGTGGTAAGCAACATCAGTACAGCAATTGGCACGTTAGCCTTGAGTAGCGACACTGATAAAGTCCTTATTTATGCTTAAGGTATAGAGTTCCAGCACCACTGTCGCAACAGGATACTCATCAACCTTATAATCTATTTTTTTCCAGTACAGTTTATTGGGCATAGCTTCTACAGCTTGAATAAATTTGAGCATGGAAAAATAATCCCCTTCTAAGGTCAGACTGATCCCATGACTGTATAAATTCATTTTTTTATCATCGCCGACTTCAAGTAGTGGAGTCGGAGGTATAGATTTAAACTCGTGTAAATCTATACCTGTGACCTTACTAAGTAACTCACTCAGCAAGGCTGGCATATGATTAGCTGGCACCATATCGACCATCTGGAATGAAAGCTGGTCATCTAAGTCTGCATTTTGTTGCTTTAAAACCGCGAACCTATTGTTATAGTCGTCATTAGGATCTTGTGCTAAACGCTGTTCATACAGTTCAACTTGCTGCAGTGAGATATTATTCTCACTGGCTAAAGCTTTATTCTGTTTTGCTAATTTTTGCTGCTCTAGCAGTAAAGACTCAAAGGGCAGATAGCAAAGCATGCCTATCACGACTAAAGCTGCTGTCGCCACCATGACTCTTTCACGTTGACTCAGTACGTCAAATCGAGTGGCCCACTGTTTCCATATTTGCTTCACTTGGCCTCCTCCGTTTCCGCTTTGCTCGTCAAGGTGAAACCAAGTGGCTTATCTTCTCCACGGCTCATCGACATAGTGGCAAATGCATGGCCCTTCAACGTCTCAGTTGTTTTTAAACGCTCGACCCATAAAGGCACGCTATTAGGTGCCGAGCTGAAACCTTCAAAGATATAGCTATTTTCTTCCACGCGGATACGATTTAGCCAGATATTACTGTTTGCAACTCGAGCAAGATCGGTAAAAAGCAGCGAATAACCATGGCTGGTTAGCGCCTCTCTTTGACTCAACTCACCAATCAACATCTGTTTCAACTCCACCTGCTGAGACAAAAGCTCAACCCTATCGACAAGCCGAGCATCCGGTGTACGTTGGGCAATAGCAGACTCTAAGGATTGCTTTTTACTGTTCAGCAGTCGCTGCTGTTGCGTTAATTCTGATTTTTCTGCCTCTAAATCCAGCACTAAAACATAAGTAACAGTACTACTGACTACAAAAATGAATACCAGCAAGCCTAAAGCCTGAGTCAGGCGTTTAAAGCTGAGTCTTTGCTCTTTCGGCAGTAAGCTATCGGAATACAGGTTAACGCGTTTCTTTAAGTTCATACCTGCGCTCCTGCTTCACTTGAGTTAATTCGAGCAAACTCACCATAACTCAGCAGTGCAATTTTTGACTCAACAGAATCTATAGCAATAGCGTTAACTTTCTGGTTGAAGTTTTCACTCACCAGCTCGGCAAGCTTTTCGACTTGGCCATTAATTAACAGCTCTATCGAAGCGACTGGCGCCTGACGCAGTTGGCTCTCGAAATAATCCATTGAGCGCTGTAACTCCAAACTTAAATTGTCCGCCATTCCCATGGCTAACTCATCTTGGCTAACGGTATCGAGCTTATTAAAGCCCCTCACCCGTCTTTGCATGTAAAGTTCACCTTGCTTAACGACGGTCAATAACAGCTCCTGACCTGAAACATGGCACAAGACTAATCTCGCTTGATTATCTTCTGCAAAGAGACCGGTAACCGCCATCTCCTCGATACTGATCCCAATGATCTGTATTTGGTTTTCTTTCGCTGCAACCGCCATGGCTGACATTATCGGCTTTTCTGCCACAACCACGTTTAATTTATTACTATTGGCTAATGGCGAATCAAAATAATCAAAATGTATATCGGCTATCGACTGACTAACCATGTCTTTTACCGACCATAACAAGGCTTGAGAGATCTCCTCAACTTCTACATGGGGCTTATCGACAATTAACAATTGATAAAAAGATGCGCTTAAGGTGATATGAATACGAGCAGGCCCAAACTGCTTTGCCATCAGAGCAAAAACGCCCTGCCAGTCAGTGCCATTAAATGCAAACTCCTGAATGCTACCATTGGTTTCAATGATGTCAGACCCAATGGCTTGCTCACCGTCATTTGATGACGCTGTAGCTTGATACACAACAAGTTTATCTGGACGAACGTAGACACCAAGTTCGATATACGAATGGTTTTTTTGCCAGAAGGCCAATCTACTAAAAAGACTTTTTTCCATTTAAAGAACGTCCGTTATTACTTTAATCATGTTCCAATTCATACTTTGGATTGGGCATAGGAGGCCATAAGGATTGAGCTACAGAAGCTAAAACAGTGGAAGGGCTAGCATCTGAATGGGCCCTATGTGTCCAAGCGTCAAAATTCTTACACTTATTGTAGCGGCTAATCTGCTAATTTTATAGAAAAAACACACAATGAAAACGATCGAATAGGGTTTTGTTCACTTATAACTTCAAAACCTCTCACACTCAGCCTAAATAAGAAACTCTTGTTGTAAAAATCCAGCCTAACATCGAGGGCGGAGTACATCCTTAGACTTCCTCAACGGGATCACTAAACAAACTTCCCTGGCCAGCACTTACTCCGAGAATTTTTAACGTTTGCCACTCTTCGAAAGACTCGACGCCTTCGGCAAAAACTTGCACATCGGTACGATACAATCCACCAATAAGGCTTCGAACAAACAATTGATTTTCCTGACGAAGATGAATTTGAGTAACGATTGAACGGTGCAACTTAATAAAATCAAAATGACATTCTTTAATATATTGCGTACTCACCACTTGCTGACCGACTCTGTCCACACACAAGCTAGCTCCCATCTTCTTAATCATATCGAGTTTGTCTTTCAACTGAGATTGATGATGTACCACAATATCTTCATTTATCTCAAAAATTAGCCTAGGTGTTAAGTGCCGATATTCTAATAAGCTTGTCTTCAACCAGCGAATGAAAGCACGACTTAACAAGGTATCTAAGCTTAAATTAATACTGTATTTAGTGGTTTTATCTTTAGGATCAGAGAGTAGATCAAACAACACCATCTCAATGACCTGGCGTTCAAACTGCGGCGTTAAACCACATTTAATCGCCATTGGAATATACAAGGTTGCTCTGATCAGATTGTTTTTATTATCTCGAATGCGGCTGGATATCTCGAAATGCTGAGTCTCCATATCACTGTCCACTACAGGCTGGGAAAAAACAACTAACCGCTTATTAACCAGTGCGTACTCAAGAAAACTACGCCACCTTACCGAGCCCTTTGCCAACTCTTCATCTACGGCACCCTTGTCATACATAAACCAGCCACTACTCCCCTGAAATTGGGCAGCCCTCAGGGCACGCTCTGACTCATCAAGAAGCTGTTCCTTGGTATCTCCTACCTTGAAATAGGCAGCACCAATATGGAAGAAATCTTCATTATTATCGGTAACAGGCAGAGTTTGACTCAGACACACTTTAAGTAATTTTGCCGCTAACTTCTCAACATCTTTTAGTGAGATTTGCGGCACGACTATGGCAAACTGGTTAAAGGAGCGACGGGAGAAAATACTGTTTGCCTGGCTATCTAGTATCTGATTAATATCACTGATGGTCTGATTGAGCATCTCATCGATAGAGTCATCCCCTAGCTCTTGCTGTAGCAGATCCATATCCTCCATCTCGAGCAGAAATAGCACACCCGGTGCCATCATGCCGCGATCGTTACTCAATGCATCGAGACGATTCTTTAAAAATAGACGATTGCCAATTCCAGTTTCAGGATCGAGAAACGTATTAGAGCGAATAAATTGATCGAATCTAGCCCTTTGTTTTTCCGCATCATCTAACTCCAATAGCATATGAGTCAAAGCGCGGTTTATCAGCCGAGGACGACCGTCGCCCTTCTCAGCTAAGGCTTTCTCATATTCATTCTCCAAAATCAGCTTACTGCGTACTGCTAGATCTTCTATCCCCTGTAGCTCATTTGATAACCACCTCTGACCCTGCCGCACAAAAAAGATTATCGAAGTAAGCCCAATGACCAAAATGAGCAATTCGTACCAAGACAAAGAATACATTGTAAAAGGCTGAGGCAAGGTCACCTTCAGATTCAAATCTTCACTCTTAAGCAAAGGCCTTTGGTAGCTCATTCCTTCTGTTCTGGGCATATCAGACTGATAGCTATAAATTATTTCGTCTTTAGCCGTGATCTGCAGATTTAACGCGTTATAAGCCTTTAATATTGAGGGGAGCCAGGAGGAGAGTGATTGATTGTTTTCATGCTCATAATGATGAATAAGCATAGTTTCAAGCTCGGTGACCTTTTGCAGCTGAAATTTATAGGTCAACTGAGTGAAGCTCACTAAGGCGATAAGCAAAAATATAAAGGCAACCGCAGCTAAAGACATGAGCCAGAAGCTAGTTAATTTACGGGTTAAAATTTGTGTCAGTTTCATGATCCGCTTCCTGCAGAATTTATTATTCTTATTAAAATCGAAAGCAAGTCCAGATATGTAGACCAGAGAAAGCTCGATTCATCGCATTTACAGAACAGCGCAAAATAGTAAGACAGAAAAGGAAATTGTCTTATCTAAAGCTAAACCATACAAATAAATCTCTCACTCTTCAATCTTTGAGTGAAATTCACGTAAGGGTTTACTCTTTTACAATTTCAATACTTAGTGAAGAAAATAAAAAAGGGGCCCAAGGCCCCTTTCAATACAGCAACTAAGCTGAATTAACTCATGTAATTTTCAGGTAACTCTGTAATAGCAGCAACACCTGAATCAATGGCCGCTTGCGCAACAGCTTTAGCCACATTTGATAATAGGCGAGGATCCATAGGCTTAGGGATCACATATTCAGGTCCAAAACTCAAAGATTCAACACCTGGGTAGGCTTTAAGCACTGACGCCGGAACGTCTTCTTTGGCCAATTCAGCGATCGCATGCACGGCTGCAATCTTCATCTCATCATTAATCTTTGAGGCACGAACATCGAGTGCACCACGGAAGATGAATGGGAAACAAAGCACGTTGTTCACTTGATTAGGGTAGTCGCTACGACCTGTTCCCATGATCAAGTCTTTACGTACATCGTGAGCAATCTCAGGTTTGATCTCTGGGTCTGGATTAGAACAAGCAAAAATCACTGGTTTCTCAGCCATCAAAGCCACATCTTCAGCGCCCAAAACATTTGGACCAGAAAGGCCTAAGAAAGCATCGGCTCCCTTGATGACATCTCGAAGCGTACGCTTATCAGTATTGTTAGCAAATAATGCCTTGTACTCATTAATGTCTTCACGGCGTGTATGGATCACACCTTTTCTATCCAACATGTAAACATTTTCACGTTGAACACCACACTTAACGAGCATGGTCATACAGGCGATGGCAGCAGCTCCCGCTCCCATACAGACAAAAATCGACTCTTCAATTTTCTTGCCTTGGATCTGTAGTGCATTCATCATGCCTGCCGCAGTAACAATCGCAGTACCGTGCTGATCATCATGGAATACAGGAATGCTACAACGCTCAATGAGTGCCTTCTCGATTTCAAAACACTCAGGAGCCTTGATATCTTCTAAGTTAATTCCACCAAAGGTATCGGCAATAGCTTCAACTGTGTTGATAAACTCTTCAGCCGTACGATGTTTGACTTCGATATCTGTCGCATCAATATTGGCAAAGTGTTTGAACAGTAGCGCCTTACCTTCCATTACTGGCTTTGATGCTAGCGGGCCTAAATTACCTAAGCCTAAAATGGCTGTTCCATTTGAAATAACAGCGACCGTATTGCCTTTGGCTGTATAACGATAAGCATCATCTGGATTGGCAGCAATTTCACGTACGGGTTCAGCAACACCTGGGCTATAAGCAAGTGCCAGATCCATACTCGTTTCGGCTGGCTTGGTTAGGCAAACAGCTGTTTTGCCTGGTACAGGGAACTCATGGTAATCGAGGGCTTGTTGGCGAAGATCTGACATTTTTTTAATCCTGAAAATGCAACGAGTTAACTTTTAATGAGGTCTTTTTTAGCAAGCTATCTCGTCAGCTTTTATTAATGCTCACGTAGGGCCTACTAAAGTGGGTACGATACTCGAATTGTCACACTTTTTAAACAACATATTAGTAAAATTCAGCTAAAGATAAAGAATGTTGCTCTAAGGCTTATTTTGCAAACTTATCTGCGATGGATGAGAGCTGATTAACTGCCACTTTTTGTAGGAATAATACAACGTACCACGGGCTATTATCGGGGTTTCAAGCAGTTTTAGGTTCAAAATGTTGATAAACTTACTAGAATCTTGTCTAGGTATACCAATATAGAATTTGTTATCCAAAATTAGCCATAAATGCTGAGACTTTCTTTCAAAACCGGTAACAACACCTTTAATTTCTCCCCAACGGTTTAGATCGTCACGGTTAAGCTTGTCGACAGTCTTAGCTTGATAGTCTGGATGAGACCATAAACCTAAATTTTTATCACGAGCATTCAACTCTACCTCATTGAGACATTCCCAGAAGTAATCATTTTGGTACACACGAGTTTTTGCATAGCCTTTACGTAATAAGGTCTCCTGTAGATGCTCACCATCTAAGGTATAAACATATGCTAAGGTCCTGCCATATGGATCTAACTTTTTCCTATCGAAGGATAAATTAAGTAACTGACCGAGTTGCAGGTGCTGCTGCAGAAAATGACGAGCCTCCTTGGCATAGGGCTCAGACAGTGCCGGATACTGAAAGTCCATCTCGGGTGAGTCTATGCCAATTAAACGCACTAAGCGTCCATCCTTAAGGGTGATGGTATCGCCATCGTTGACATAATCTAGCTCAACTTGCTCATCGAAGCTTGTCGTCACACACTGGCTCTCAGAGGCTGTGGCCAGCTGAACTGAGAGGCTACACAGGCCTGTTAATAGAAATACGCAGTGACGTATCCATCGAGTTTTGTTTCGAAGCAGAATGAGGACCGAGAGGAGCTTAAAACCTAGCATTATTCTTTCTCCTCATTAATAGCATGCGGTGCAAGCTTAAATAATCACCATGAAGAATATAACAGATTAACAAAGACGGTGTTTTTCAAGATAGGTAACACTTTTAGATCTAACAATTAGGTGTGTAACACTTAGCTGACACAATAAAGGCACCGTAGCTAAGATGACACCTTAGCTATGTTCCAAGAGTAGCATGAGGGTTGAATTTCAGACACAAAAAAGGCGCCGTAGCTAAGATGACACCTTTCTATTTTCCCAAAGCAACATGAGGGTTGAATTTCAGGCACAAAAAAGGCGCCGTAACTAAGATGACACCTTTCTATAGTTCTAAAAACACGAGTGTTAAATTCTAGGCACAAAAAAGGCGCCGTATAGGCACCTTTTCGTTCGATATAGAAGTTCTTTAAAGAATAAAGATTACTTCTTACCAAGAGCACCGAAGCGCTTGTTGAACTTATCGATACGTCCACCAGTGTCCGTAACTTTCTGTGTACCAGTGTAGAATGGGTGACATGAACCACATACGTCCAAGTGCAGTGACTTACCTGCAGTTGAATTTACTTTAATTACGTTACCACAAGTACAAGTTGCAGTGATTTCTGCATATGCTGGATGGATATCTGCTTTCATTGGGATTACCTCTAAGTTGAAGGCCATGTCGCTCTCCCAACCCGAAGTTGGACACCACATGCTGTTAATAAATTATTTAGGCGCGAAATCATACAGTAATAAAAAACAAGATACAAGAGGCTTTAAGCCCTTTCATTCCATATCATCCTAAGTGAATGTTTTAAAGGAAAAATCAAAGTAACTCAAAGGCTTTCTTTGCCATATTACTGTCTGCATATTTTTCTCTAAGAGCGATAGATGGGCATTTAAGCGGTACATCGGCCCGTAAACTGTTTATTTTACCATCTATAAAAGCTGGAATGTTCGCTTCAAAAATGGCCAAGATCGCGCCATAAGTACTTATTCCCCATCGCTTGCCTTGCTGAGTCCCTATGCGCCATAACGTCATATCGCTTGTATATTCAAGCTGGCAAGAGCTATCGATTAATGCTGCTCTATAGCGAGCTGAAACTGGCTTATCTGCGTCTATCGACTTAGCTGGCACCGCTTTAGTGTTCGTCTGTGCGCTATAGGCAACAGACTTCTCAAGTTTTAGATGTTCATCCGACGTCTTGGTGGATAATTCAGGCGACAGCTTCTGTCCCTTAAACAGATTAAACTGCTTTACATCACGCCACTTGTTGACCCTATATTCTCTGATCACTAAAGTTGCATTAGGGTCTAGCACATCTTCGACTCCACTCACCAACAAGAGAAAATTATTGATAGGCTTCACCATCAATCTCTCTTCACCACTTGCTTGGCGAACCACGAACTGTATTTTATCTATGCTTTCATGCTGAGATACGATATTGAGCCTAAATTTAGGATAGCCACCCAAAATAAATTGCTGCTCATTAATGCTGACATGAGAAATTTGGGCATAAGCATTACCCACACTGGAAAAAAAACCACAGACAAGCAGTAGCGTTATCATCACTGATTTTATTATTGTAGACATTGGTTCCATCCCCTTACGATGCCAATAATGTAGATAAAAGTAGCCCTAAACAGGTTGGCTGGTTACACTGCTTTCATCCTTTGATTAAGCCTGTCCATCTATGCCCCTGTTTGTTGAAGTTGCCCTCCCAGTCCCTATGCGGCAGACCTTCAGTTATAAAGTACCTGAATCTGTCACTTGCTTGCCTCAGAAGGGCATGAGAGTCAAAGTCCCTTTCGGCCGCCAGCAATTGATTGGCCTAGTTACACAAACAACGGATACATGTAACTTAGCAGCAAATAAGATTAAATCTATCATTGAACTGTTAGATGATGAACCTTTACTGCCTGATTCACTTTATAAACTTACAGCATGGGCCGCTAGGTATTACTTTTGTAGTCTGGGGCAAATGCTATCTCAAGCCCTCCCTGTCGCGTTACGTAAAGGCGCGGAAGTTTCCGCCGACACCACCACCTTTTGGTCACTAACCTCCGCAGGTAGAGAAGCTTGTCTCGATACACTCAAGCGAGCACATGCCCAAAAAAAGGTCATGGAATATTTACAAAAAGGTGAAATGACCCAAGATGAACTCAACAGCTTAGCCTTGAGTAAATCTGCAATAAAGGCACTACAGGATAAAGATTGGATTGAGAAACATGATCGAATTAATCAAATAGATCTCAGTTGGCGCGATGAGCTAACGCTAGGAGAAGATCCGTTAACGCTCAACCCTGAACAGGCCATTGCCGTTGCGACACTAAACCAACAAAAGGGTTACCACTGTACGCTACTCGAAGGCATTACAGGTTCCGGTAAAACTGAAGTTTACCTCGCATTACTTGAATCTGTGCTCAAACAAGGAAAGCAGGCGCTAATCTTAGTGCCTGAAATCGGCTTAACACCGCAAACTATCAGCCGATTTAAGAGCCGTTTCAATGTTCAAGTCGCTGTGATCCATTCAGGCTTAACAGACAATCAAAGGCTTTCGGCCTGGCAAAAGGCTAAAACCGGTGAAGCAGCCATAATCATAGGCACGCGTTCTGCACTTTTCACCCCAATGGCTTATCCTGGCACCATCATTTTAGATGAAGAACATGATTCTAGTTTTAAACAGCAAGAAGGCATAGGCTATCACGCCAGAGATCTTGCGGTCATGCGAGGTCATTTAGAACAAATACCCGTTTTACTGGGCACTGCGACACCTTCACTGGAAAGCCTACAAAATGCCCTCAGTGGTCGTTACAAGCACCTCGAATTAGGCCAACGTGCCGGTAATGCAGAAAAAGTACGCCAAGGCATTATTGACATCAGTAACCAGCCACTTAAAACAGGCTTGTCACACGCGTTAATTAATGAAATACGTATTCACTTAGATGCAGGCAATCAGGTACTCCTATTCCTCAACCGAAGAGGCTTTGCCCCCGCATTGCTGTGCCATGAATGTGGCCATCTGCACGAATGTGATCGCTGCGATGCCTTTTTTACCGTGCATCAGTCTTTGGGAGAGATCCGCTGTCATCACTGTGGTAACCATTACGCCATTCCTCGTCAATGCCATAGCTGTGGCAGCACCATGCTGATGGGACAAGGCGTCGGCACAGAGCAACTTGCCGATGCATTAGAAAAAGAGTTCCCTAAATACCCAGTTGTGCGTATCGATCGTGACACAACTAGCCGCAAAGGCGCGCTGGAAGCTCATCTCAATGCGATTCATAAGGGCGAATATAAGATTTTAGTCGGCACTCAGATGCTTGCCAAAGGGCATCATTTTCCCGATGTGACCTTAGTAGGGTTATTAGATGTCGATGGTGCACTCTTTAGTGCGGACTTCCGGGCACCGGAGCGATTTGGACAGCTCTATACCCAAGTATCGGGTCGAGCCGGCCGCGCTAGAAAACCAGGCACCGTTTTAATGCAGACCCATCAAGCGAATAATGCCGTTTTGCGTGAGTTAATGCATAAAGGTTATGGTGAATTTGCTCGCGGGCAACTCAATGAGCGCAAACAAGCCTTGCTGCCGCCGGCGTGGCACATGTTACTCATACGCGCTGAAGCTCACCAAGCCATAGATGCCGATAATTTTCTATCTCAAGTTGCCGAGCTATTACCGCAGAATGAAGTCTGTGAAGTGATAGGCCCCATGCCTGCGCCTATGGACAAGAAAGCGGGAAAGTATCGTCGACACTTGATATTCCAGACCAAAACAAGAGCACTTCTACAACAAGCCTTCGAACAGGCACAGCCCCAAATAGAAGCCTTGCCTCTGGCTAAGCGATGTAAATGGAGCCTAGATAGGGATCCTCAAGATCTGCTTTAAAGCCAATTAAACACAATAAATAGAAAAAACTGCTATTTATTTGGCATAGAGGATAGCAATTGACCACCACAAACGGCTAAAATGTGCGGTTATCGCTAAATCTTTCCATCATTAGTAAGTGGTCACTTAACGCCAATGAAATCACATATTCAATCTTTGCTCATCCAAGCCCTAAACGTCCTTAAACAACAGGAAGTTATTCCAACTGATTTTGAAGCTCGCATTCAGGTGGATCGAACAAAGGATAAGACCCATGGTGATTTCGCGACTAACTTAGCCATGATGCTAACGAAAGTTGCGCGTAAGAATCCAAGAGAGATAGCTCAGCTCATCATAGATAGCCTGCCAGAAGATAGTCAGGTCGCAAAGGTTGAGATCGCTGGCCCTGGTTTCATCAACTTCTTCATCGATGACAACGCATTAGCCAATCAACTAATGACGGCATTAAACGATGATCACCTAGGTATTGTTTTACCAGCACAACAAACTATTGTCGTTGATTACTCCTCACCTAACTTAGCTAAAGAGATGCACGTGGGTCACCTACGTTCGACCATTATTGGCGACAGTGTGGTACGTGCTCTCGAATTCCAGGGTCACAAGGTGATCCGCCAGAATCATGTTGGCGACTGGGGCACTCAGTTCGGCATGCTATTGGCTTATATGGAAGAGTTACGCGCTAAAAATGGCGAGCAAGCTCAAATGGAGTTATCTGATCTAGAAAACTTCTATCGTGCTGCTAAAGTTCGTTTCGATGAATCCGAAGAATTTGCCATTCGTGCTCGTAAGCTTGTGGTCTCATTGCAATCAGGTGATGAATACTGCAATAAGTTATGGCGCGAGTTTAACGATATTTCTCTTAACCACTGTCATGATGTTTATGCACGCCTTGGGGTCAGCCTGACACGTGAAGATGTCCGTGGTGAAAGTACTTATAACGACGATCTCAAGCCAGTCGTTGATGAACTTAACGCTAAAGGCTTACTGTCAGAAAGTAACGGTGCAAAAGTCGTTTTTCAGGATGAATTTAAAACGAAAGATGGCGATCCATTACCTGTCATCATACAGAAAGCCGATGGTGGCTACTTGTATGCCACCAGTGATATGGCCGCAATGCGTTACCGCTCTAATGTGTTGAAAGCCGATCGCGTCTTATATTTTGTCGATCTGCGTCAGGCTCTTCACTTCCAACAAGTATTTAAGCTTGCCCGCAAAGCTGAATTTGTCAATCCTGACATGAACTTAGAACACATGGGCTTCGGTACTATGAATGGTGCTGATGGCCGCCCATTTAAGACACGTTCTGGTGGTGTCGTAAAATTGGTTGACCTGCTAACAGAAGCCGATACACGCGCATTGGAACTGGTTCGCAGCAAGAACCCTGATATGGATGAAGCAGAACTTGAGAAGATCGCTAAAGTGGTCGGTATAAGTTCAGTTAAATATGCAGATCTATCTAAAAACCGTGCTAGTGATTATATTTTCAGCTTCGAGCAGATGCTGAGCTTCGAAGGCAATACCGCTCCTTACCTGCTTTACGCTTACACCCGTGTTGTCGGTATCTTTAAGCGCGCTGCAGACATCGACTTGAGCGATGCAAAAATCATTCTGGAACATGATAAAGAGAAGACGCTAGGTAATAAGCTTGCCCAATTCGCCGAGGTATTATCTCGCATGGTTTCCAAGGGTCATCCCCATGCCATGTGTGCTTACCTGTTCGAGCTTGCAGGCGCTTTTTCTAGCTTCTATGAAGCTTGCCCAGTATTGGCAGCAGAGACTGAAGAACAGAAGAAGAGTCGTCTGTTAATCGCTCAACTTACGGCAAAGACACTGAAGCAAGGTCTAGATTTGCTGGGTATTGAAACCTTAGAGCGTATGTAACTTAACGGTATCTTTGACCAATGACGAATCGCGACTACGCCAACAGAAATCCGGCAAGAAAGGGCAAGGCTAAGACCACACGCAGAAAACAGGCGCCCGCGCCTAAAGGTTTTCCGTTGGTCTTACTGCTAGTCACCCTGACTCTCCTCGGTGGCTTTGGTTACTTCCTTTGGAGCATCAATAATAGTGCTGATGATACAGAGCAGACTGAAGCATCGAAGGTTGAGCAAACTGATAAATCGGTAAAATCTAAGCCTAAGAAAGATCCTAATGCGCTGCCTCCAGCTCCTAAAGAGGAATGGACCTATCAGCATGAACTTGAGAATAAAAAAGTCGAGATTGATCTTCCCGAAGAGGTGAAGCCAACTCGCCCTTATCAGATGCAATGTGGCTCTTTCAGAAAGGAATCCCAGGCTAATGAGATGAAAGCTGTCATTGCTTTCCAAGGACTCGAAGCCCAGGTTCGCAAAGTAAAAGGTACCAGTGGTTACTGGTATAAAGTCGTACTTGGGCCCTATGAACGAAAACGAGCAGCAGAAAAGCATAGACACACACTACAACGTGGTGGTCTAAACGGTTGCTTGATTTGGTTCTGGGAAGGAAGCTAAAAAAGTATCTAGAGCCTAGAATCTAGGCTCTAGATAACATCTACGACTCACAGCGTCTTTCATTATCTCTTAGTCATCAGCCTTATAGACAGTTTTCCCCCTTTTCTTCCTTGATATTTAGCTAACCACCCCCATATATCTTCTATCACCCACTGACGAACACCAGTTCGTGAGTTTGAGAAGAGGATTCAGTCGTGACCACAATCGTATCAGTTCGCCGTAATAACCAGGTCGTTATCGCTGGAGATGGCCAAGTATCACTTGGTAATACCGTGATGAAAGGCAATGCTAAGAAAGTTCGTCGCCTATATCACAATAAAGTTCTCGCTGGTTTTGCAGGCGGTACCGCCGATGCTTTTACCCTATTCGAACGTTTCGAAGCCAAATTAGAGATGCATCAGGGTCACCTGATGAAAGCTGCCGTTGAGATGGCTAAAGACTGGCGTAGCGATAAGATGTTACGCAAACTTGAAGCCTTACTTGCCGTTGCCGATGACAAATGCTCATTAATCATTACGGGTAACGGAGATGTGGTACAGCCGGAAAACGATCTAATCGCTATCGGTTCAGGTGGCAACTTTGCCCAGTCTGCAGCCACAGCCCTACTCGAAAATACTGAACTATCCGCGTTAGAGATTGCAGAAAAATCGCTAACCATCGCTGGTGATATCTGCGTGTTCACCAACCAGTTCAAAACTATCGAAGAATTAAACTACTGATCTTGAGCTGCTTAGCTTGAACAGCAAGTAGCAGCTTATTTTCAATACTGATGCGAACGCATGAGGAAAGAATATGTCTCAAATGACTCCACGTGAGATTGTCCATGAGTTAGACAGTCACATTATCGGCCAACACAATGCTAAACGCTCCGTGGCTATCGCACTGCGTAACCGCTGGCGCCGTATGCAACTTGACAGCGATCTGCGTCAAGAAGTAACACCGAAGAATATCTTAATGATCGGCCCAACAGGTGTCGGGAAAACCGAGATTGCCCGTCGTTTGGCTAAACTCGCTAAAGCACCTTTTATCAAGGTCGAAGCGACTAAATTCACCGAAGTGGGTTATGTCGGCAAAGAAGTTGAACAGATCATTCGCGACCTTACGGATTCAGCGATCAAGCTAACCCGTGAAGCGCAGATGAAAAAGTGTAAGGTTAAAGCCGAAGAAGCCGCTGAAGAGCGAATTCTAGATGCGCTACTGCCTAAGCCAAAAGAAGATTGGGATAGCGAGAGTAAAGATAACTCAGGTACCCGCCAAATTTTCCGTAAGAAATTACGTGAAGGTCAGCTAGACGATAAAGAGATTGAAATCGATGTCGCTGCACCTCAGGTTGGTATCGAGATCATGTCACCTCCTGGCATGGAAGAGATGACCAACCAGCTACAGAGCATGTTCCAAAATATGGGACCTGGCGACAGCAAGCGCCGCAAACTAACAATCAAAGAAGCTTACAAGCTGATGATTGAAGAGGAAGCGGCAAAGCTGGTCAACCAGGACGATCTGAAAGAACAGGCTATCGAGCTTGTTGAACAGCACGGTATCGTATTCTTAGATGAGATAGATAAGATCTGTAGGCGTGGCGAAAGCTCAGGACCTGACGTCTCACGTGAAGGTGTACAGCGCGATCTACTGCCATTAGTTGAAGGTTGTACCGTAAACACTAAACACGGCATGGTTAAAACTGACCATATCTTGTTTATTGCCTCCGGCGCTTTCCAGATGTCTAAGCCGTCGGATCTTATCCCTGAGCTTCAAGGCCGTTTACCGATCCGTGTCGAGCTAGACGCACTAACAGCCAATGACTTTAAGCGCATCTTAACCGAGCCACATGCTTCGCTTACCGAGCAACATGTTGCCATGATGGGTACCGAAGGGGTTAAAATTGAATTTACCGAAGATGGTATTGAGAGCATAGCCCAGGCGGCTTGGCAGGTGAATGAGCGCACCGAAAATATTGGCGCACGTCGTTTACATACTGTGATGGAAAAGCTAACCGAGGAGCTATCTTACGAGGCTTCAGATAAATCGGGAAGCACCTTCGTTATTGATGCTAAATACGTTAGCGATCACTTAGATAACTTAGTGCAAGACGAAGATCTCAGCCGCTTTATCTTGTAATAACTACTAGGACCTAGGTATCAGAACCTAGGTCCTAGTAAATACCTTTTATATCTCAGGCCTAATATTATGACTTCTCCAGACTATAATCCTGTCGTTACCGCCCTTAACCTTAAGCGTAAATCTCGCATACTTGAGGTGACATTTGATAATGGGCAGACCTTTCAGCTCAGCTGTGAAATGCTACGTGTTTATTCGCCTTCTGCAGAAGTGCACGGACACGGCAATCCAGTGTTAGTGACTCATAAGAAGAACGTTAACATTAAAGCCTTAGATCCAGTGGGTAACTATGCAGTTAAGATCACCTTCGATGATGGCCACAATACAGGACTATTTTCATGGAAGGTACTGCATGATCTCGGCACTCATCAAGTGGACTTATGGGAAAAATACCTTGCCAGACTAAGGGCTGAAAAAGCCAGTCGTGAACCCTTGATAGACATGGCTGTTAAGTACCATAATTGATTGAAGATTTTAGTATCTAGAGCCTAGGTACTCGATCCTAGGGCCTAGGGCCTAGGTACTAAGTTCTAGGACCTTAATTTATTTAATCTTAATTGAACTCTGTTTTTGAGTGCTTACATTCAGGGTGAAAATATCTGGCCTCGAATAATGGCCCGCTACATCTAAAACCCTTTTGGATAAGGCTGCCTGCTTAATATCGATTTCAGCATAGAGGATCCCCTTCTCTTTTGTTAATGGGCCAGCCACTATTTCACCACCTGGTGCTACCACGACTGAGTCCCCAGGGTTTATCCACTCATCTTCATCAGGATACAAGCTAGCCTTATCAGGAAAGTCTTCAGGTAGATCGCTGTGCTCTAGCGCTACACCACAGCTCAGGACCCAACAGCGCCCTTCTCTAGCAATATGTTGCATGGTGCCAATCCAAGCCTCACCACTATCATAAGTTGGCGCAATATAAACCTCCACTCCTTGAGAATAAAGAGCATACCTGGCTAAAGGCATATAGCTCTCCCAACATAACAAGGTACTCAATCTTCCCGCTGGTGAATCAACCACCTTCAAACTTGAGCCATCGCCAAAGCCCCACACCATTCTCTCAGGATTAGTCGGCATTAACTTCCGATGTCGATTTAATAGCTTTCCCTCCTCAGAAATCACCACAACGGTGTTATATAGTGTCGCCCTACTTTGCTCCGTTCCAAGTTCATTCATACCGCAAATGACGCTAACTTGATGCTTTTTAGCCGTCTCGCATAACGAAACCAGGTCGCCAGCTTCGATATTGACTGAACTATCAAGCAATCTGCTATGCAGTGCCTCACTGGTTCCCCAGTCTGCGCCTGGCCGTAATCGCCAAATCCAGGCTGGATAGCCAGAAATAAATGCTTCAGGAAAAACCACCAATTTAGCACCAGACAATGCAGCTTCTTCGATTAGCTGCTTGGCTTTCTCTATGGTTTTATCGCGATCTAATATAACCGATGACTCTTGAACGATAGCAACTTTAGGCATATTGGTTACATCCATCTACAGAGCAAACTCAGATATAAAGCAGACTCTGATATAAAGAGTGTTTAATTAAAGCTAGCTGAATGGGAGCGTAACGCCAATATTCTGAACGACAGAAGTGCCGCTATAGGTGCTATAAGAGGTGCACTTCTACTTTGGACAAGGGAGGTGCTATAAGAAGTGCTATAAATTGAGGGTTTATCTTACCAAGGGTAAGTCTCATCAAGGAGTTAGGACACCTGACGATGCCCTTAAACATAAGCTAAAACGAAGTCGCAAAAGCTAGTCTTTCTTCTCTATCGTGATCTCTAGATTTTTACTGTCAGTGGCAAACCACTTCTGCACATATATCGTGCCTAAAACAGGTGCCTGTCCCGGTTCAGGAAGCTCTTGATAGCGCACACTGTTCTTAGTCTCTTTCTCATATTCAAACTTAATGGTTTTCTTAGTCACTGTTTTCTCTCAATGTTGACGCATATTTAGCTAAACATTTTGTTAAACTATCACGCTAACCATTCAAATGCAGCCCACCATGTCCAAGCTCAAACCAGATATTAAGATTATTTATAGCGGTATCTTCACCAAGTGGGATGAACACAAGGATGAGCTACCTAGGCTCACAAAAGCAACCGTACATGTACCAGCCGAAATCGATATTGAATTTGGTTTTATCGCACAGATAAAGAAAGCCAAAAACCAGAAACTCAGATATTGCATCTACCATCCCGATATTCCTGATGATAATGGCAATATCAGGCCCCCTTTCGATGGGGAGGTCTACGTGGAAGAAAATGATTGGAAGTTTTATCTAGGCGATACAATCTGGGCGCCTGAGCATAATAAGGTTGGCAATTGGCGTATGACGCTTGAGCTTAAAGGTAAAATTATCGCCGATAAAACCTTCAAGGTACACATGAGTGACAATACCAGTTCCATTAAATAAGTGATCATTCAGCGGGAGTTAAAAACGCTGTAAGCAAGTAAGGGGATTGAAGCTAATAGTTATTCTATATCGAAAGCCACTTACGAAGCATAAAGTGTTTTTAAACCCGCACTCCGTGAGCTTCTCAGGACTTCCACTTCTGCGTTGCATTGCCTTAAAAGGGAATAACCATTTCTTCAGCAATGCGTCTTGAATTTAAAGCCCTGAGAAAGCTCTGAATAGGTCATACATTTAGTGGAATTGGTATAACCACCACAGGATGGCACTCAAACAAAAGCGAACTCTGATACAGAAAAAGTCGCTTCATTCAGGAAGAAGCGCGGACTTTAAACAAGAGGAACCCTGAGGGTTCACCTCCCTATCAAGCTATTTCTTTCCTGAACGAAAAAAGGCTCATCATTTCTGATGAGCCTTTCGTCTTTAATGTGGCACAGGGATAGCTGACTTTAAACAATAGGAACCCTAGGGTTCACCTCCCTATCAAGCTATTTCTTTCCTGAACGAAAAAAGGCTCATCATTTCTGATGAGCCTTTCGTCTTGAATGTGGCGGAGGGATAGGGATTTGAACCCTAGACGGGCTATAAACCCGTGCCGGTTTTCAAGACCGGTGCATTCGACCACTCTGCCATCCCTCCGAACGACGCTGATAATAGGGATTGTTAGCCTCAATGTAAAGCCCTTCATGAATCAAACGACCAAAAAACAGACCAATAAGCCATAATAACGTTTAAGCGGTTATTTTTTAAGTTGAATGGCCATAAAACAGCCTGGATTTAATGCCCCTGGATATTGTCAGGCTCATGAGGGTGACAGGATGACCATTCACAGCATCTCTAGTATTTGCACCATCACGATAAAAATACCGGCTAAAGTAGCAATGATTAATCCTGCCTGCCCACCTTTAACACGATAGCCTCCGAGACCCGTTTGCTTTCGCTGCGACACCACCATAGCCACCGGCAGAAAAATAGCTAATACGACCAAGGAAAATGCCGCATAGCCTAGTGCCACAATAAAGCCGCGGGGATAGAACATGGCAAATCCAAGCGGGGGAAGAAACGTCACCAGCGCCACCAGAAGCCTGTTACTCGGCTTGGCCTGGCGTTGCAATAGATCGGACATATAATCAGACAAGCCCAGACTCACACCGAGAAATGATGTCATCAGGGCCAAGTCGGCAAATATAGATACCAGGTTGGTTATCATTGGTGCATGCAGCAAATGGCTCAAGGAGCCTATGAAACCGTTAAGACTCTGGCTCTGCATAAGCTCAGCTTGTGATAATACCCCCTGACTTACCACCAACCACAGCAGATAAACCACCAGAGGTATGGCTGAACCAACAACCATCACCAACACCAAGCCCTTAGGTTCTTTACCCAAGTAACGCACGATGGACGGAATAGATCCATGAAAACCAAAGGAAGTAAAAATTACCGGCAGTGCTGCCATGATGACCCCCTGGTGTACGGGTAACTCAAGCAAATAATCCAGCGATACCTTAGGCATCAAAAGAACTAAGACTATCACCAGGGCGATGAGTTTTAAGGCAAACAGGCTACGATTGATTATGTCTACCGATCCAGTCCCTAGGGTAACCACGCTGCCAATAACTAAGGTAAAAATAATGGCCCCCGCCTGTATTGGTATATCAAGACCCAGCCAATTCGCTAACTTACTATGCAGCTGCTCTCCACCGCCAGCGATATAGGCTGCACACAAGGCATAAAACAGCAACATCATGGCGATACTGGCTACAACCTGGCCCTTACGGCCTAGAAGTTTATACGCCAGCGAGTGTAGGGTCGCATCGATAGGGGCAAATTGATGCACCTCAATCATCAGTAAGGCGGTATAGATCATCAAGGCCCAAACGAGCAACATGATCAAGCTGGTGACACCGTAACCAAGCCCAGCGGAGGCCAGCGGAAGAGCCAGCATGCCGGCCCCTATTGTCGTGCCAGCTATGATGAGTGTGCTGCCGACGATCTTACTGTGATTCATTTATACAGTTCCAAAACTGAAGAGAAGAGCTCGGAACTGGCACAACACCGGCTGGCCAGATTCCGAAAAGAAAATAGCATTGCCACAATGGTGAGAATTTAGCTGGTAGGTTTTATCTAAATTACCCTCTATCCATGCCACTGTGGCTACAGATAGTGATAATAACGTTCTATTAATGTCACGTTGACACCTTTCGAGGGTACTGTTAATAGGATGTTCTTTTGTAACAATGAGTTGCATTGCAACATCTAAGTTATAATCTCGGCCATACCTTGTCAATCCTGTCGGCTATAACGATGAAAATAAATACTCTGATAGCAAATCGGCTCGAGCCGGGATAATGCTGCTGGCCTTAGTTCGGCGCTAATAGCAGATGTTGCAATTCCAACAATGAACTCACCTGATAATGAGGATTGATCCCTTCAGGCACATCCCTACCTTCACTATTGAGCCAACAGGTATCAAACCCAGCATTTAACCCACCTTGTATATCTGAGTGTGGATTATCGCCTACCATTAATACTTTTTCTCTGGGTGGATGCTGCATATGACCCAAGGCATGCTCGAAAATGGCAACATCAGGTTTAGCAACCCCGACTTGCTCTGAGATAACCACAGGGGAGAAACTTTCTAATAGGCCTGTTCGTTGTAAACGTATCGTCTGCAACTCAGTAAAACCATTGGTGATGATCCCCATCTTAACGCGGCCAGTTAACGAGTCTATAAGTTCTCTAGCACCAGGTAACAAACTACAAATATCTGCCATAGCCGCTAAAAACGCACTATTAAGATGCTGAGTCGTCACTGACAGCTTATTCGCCCAGAATTCAAATCGAGTATTTTGTAGTTCTAACGCAGAAATATGGCCATCTTGATACTTAACCCACAGTGGCTTATTCACCTGCTGGTAGATATTGAAATCACTTAAAGAAAAGTCGACATCAAATCTTGAAAACATCAGCTGCAAACCTTTAAAGGCATCGAAATGAAACAGGGTTTCATCGGCATCAAATAAAATCCATTGGTACTTCATTGTATTTTGCGCTCCAGATAAGCAAAGCAATCATTATGCGCCGACAATAAGCTCCCTACTCATTTGTGTCAAACTCTCCTCATGGGTTTATCCCTCTGCAAAATAGCCAGTTTGTTACATCTGCTTACCTTTATCCCGAGCTAATTGAATCATCAAACGGAACTGACAAGTTAATCCAAGAGTCACACCTAGGTACAACAGTAATAAACAGGTAATAAACAAGGAATGAATAGATGATAAATGGAATGCTCAAGCTACTGAAACAGAACCGTTCTTTCTTACTTTTCATGCTATTAATGCTGGTATTTAGAAGCGCTGTTGCCGATTGGAACTCAGTGCCTACCGGCTCGATGAAACCGACAATTCTTGAAGGAGATAGGTTACTGGTTAATAAGATGGCTTATGATCTCCGAGTCCCTTTTACACATCTATCCCTCGTTAAAATGGCCGACCCAGCTCGAGGTGAGATTATCATCTTCGATTCGGTAAAAGCAGATAAAAAGTTAGTTAAGCGGGTTATCGGTATACCCGGTGATCTCGTCGAGATGAAACACAACAGACTCATCATTAATGGCAAGCCACTCAAATATCATCCGCAGAAAAAGTTAGCATCCAGTGCCGATAGCATAGAACAACTGTTAGGCGTCGATCACATGATTCGAACCCACGACACCCCTTCTCGCCTCGCCGATTTCGGCCCGGTAACTGTGCCTGATAATTTTTACCTGGCACTTGGCGATAATCGCGATGCTAGCGCAGACTCCCGCGTGATAGGTTTTATTCCTCGAAATGAGATCACTGGCAGAGCTAAGACTGTCGCCTTCTCCAATGATCACAATAATTATTACCTGTTTAGGCCCGAACGGTTTATGCACACTCTCTAGAAAGGAGCTAGGTTATAGGTGCAAGGTTATAGGTGCGAGACATCAGCGCTTAACATCTTCTAACGCTTCAGCTTGAATCATGCTCTACACATAAAAGCCGATTTTTGCTATTTTAAAGCCACTTTGTATTAAATGGATTTGTGATGAAACAGCTTATTTCGGCCTCTTTACTTTCATTAACCCTTCTAGTCTCTGGCTGTGCTACGACAACTGACAGTGAACAAGTTGAATACCTGACTTATGTAGAAGCTGGGCAAGAGGTTCCGATAACGACATTTACCGATACCCAAGGTAATTTAATTGATTTGAAGCAATCGGGTAACGCTAAATTATTAGTACTGTTTGCCACCTGGTGTCCTGACTCTCAGCGCGCGATGAAAGCCTTGGAAGCATCAGATCTGAATCTGGATCCCAATGTCGACATCATAGCGATAGGCCGCGAAGATAATAAAGAGGCATTAGACAAGTTTGCCACTGACTATGAAATTAACTTTCCCCTGATTGTTGATACCGACAGAGCTATTTATGCCAAATTTGCCAATGCTGGGATCCCCAGACTTATTCTTCTCGATGCTAATAACACTATTGTTAAAACCATCATAGCTGAAGGTGAAAATCCATTGGCCGAGGTACAGTGGTAACTGCCAGCGAGAATAGACCAAACCTGAAACGCAGAAAGTCTAGTGTCCAACCTGTATCGATAGTGGGCAGGTTTGATTGCTAAAAAGCACCTTGAAGTGTGCCTGTGTCATGGTGCGATACTGACAGATGAGTACTGTGCCATCGGCTTCTGATTTTACGAGCTGTGCAGTGACAGCCGTTTGACTCGAGGCAAATACCAAACTGGTAGAGAAGATAAACGAACAGACTAAAACCACTGCTTTTGGCATAAATTTTTGCATCATGTTTTTTATCATTCAGACATCCTTTGTGCGGGAAATACAGCAGAACACTGCATACGGTATAACTCTACCAGCACTAGCTGAACCTCCACTTAACAACAAGTTAGCTTTTAAGATTCCCCAGCTAATGAATCACTTAAGCGTTAACTGGCTCATCAAGATAATCACTAATCACGTGAGCGAGTCGAATGATCCCCTGCTCCATTTTTTCATTCCAAGGCAGAGCAAAAGTGATCCGAAAATAGTTGTCATACTGCTGTGAAAAAGAAAACATAGCACCTGGCGCAATCGATAGTTTTTTCTGAATAACTCGATTCCACAGCGCCTCACTGGAATAGCTATCTGGTAATCGACACCAGATACAGGGGCCACCCGTTGGCAGGCTCATGTAAATTGAATCATCCAGCACTGAGTTCATCAAGCTTTTCATTTTAAGATAATTAATATTCATCTGAGCTCTGAGTTTCCCTGTCAGCGTATGATACTCACCAGATGACATTAGGTTTGCCACCATATACTGCAATGCAATACTTGGCTCTTCGGCAATGATCTGTTTTGCATGCTGGCAGGCATTGAACGTATCGTTACACAACAGATAACCTAAGCTGATAGCAGGTGAAATAGTGTCGTAGAAATCACCTATGCTTATCACCTTACAATGGCTAGATTCACTCACTAGACTTGCGATAGTCACAGGTCGAGTTGCGCCAAAATATAGCTCACCGCGATCATATTCAATCAAGGTCACATCATGTTCATTTGCCCAGTTAATCAGGGATTGTTTATCCTCCAAGGACAAGACTCGGCCAGTGGGATCGGCAAAGTTGGGGTTAACCAGATAAGTATCAAAAGCCTGCTCTGTATGGGCCTTTGAAAGTAGTGCCAGCTCGTCTTCATAGTTCACTTGCATAGGCACTTCAATCACATCGGCATTAAACTGCTTCAATATCGCCTGAAAGAAAAATGATACTGGCGACTCCACCGCCACCGTTCTCCCTATGGCTTTAGCTGCTGTTAATGCCAACAGCAAGCCCTCTTGCCTACCGTTAGTCACTAACACCCGATCTTTAACAAACACTTGACCTGAGCGTAGTAGGTGGCGGCAAATTTCGTGCCTTAGCTCAGGGATCCCCTCGATAGGATCTTGCATCAAGAGTTTATAGGGACGATGCTTTATAACTTGCTTGTGCAAACGGTTAAGCAATAACTCTTGATCGATAACAGTACAGGGAGCCGTGCAAGAAAGAGGCAGAATCTCTGGATCGTTAAATGAATATTGCACCGCATTGGCTAAATCTAACTGTGCATGAACTCGATTGATGCTAGAGCCATAATCAGGTGCTGTTACTGCAGTTTTTTTTGCAATGAAGTAGCCTCGTTTTGGCTTAGAATCGATCCAACCTTGTCTTTCAAGCTCATGGTATGCCTGGATCACTGTCGACACTCCGACACCTTTATCTTTAGCATACCGCCTTACAGACTCGAGCTTATTACTCCCGGCAATATCTGAGTAAATGCCCGATTCAATCGCACGAATGATCTCATCGATGATTTGCTGATATTTAAACTCAGTCATAATTAGGGCTTAGCCATCTGTATTGGGTTTTATTGGCTTCAACTGTATCTGTTTTGGTTTTAAAGCTCCAGATAAAGTAAAACCCAATACAGTTACCTTTCAAGTAACAAAAATGAAAATTACAGGTACCCCGAATGAGCAAAATTATAACTGAAACCCAGCGCCTTATTATTCGAGAGTTTAATCTCGATGATGCTAAGGCCGTTTACCATTTTAATGCCCCGAAAGAGGTTAATCGCTTTACTGGTGATGCAGACATGTGTGAAAGCATCGAAGATGCAGAGAAGATTATTGGTGATATCTGGTTAGTGGAATATAAAAAGTTCGGCTATGGCCGCTGGGCCGTGGTACTCAAGGAAACTAATGAAGTGATTGGATTCTGCGGTTTTAAGAACGAAAGCCGTATCAAGGCCGTTGATATCGGTTATCGCTTTCATCCTGACTATTGGGGCAAAGGCTATGCGACAGAATCAAACATAGCCTGTATCGAATATGCCAAACAACATATGGATCTCGATAGGGTACTTGGAGACGCTGTAGCCGAAAACCTAGGTTCTATCAAGGTGCTAATCAAGCTGGGCATGAGCTACATCGAGCAATATCAAGAAGACGAATTTACCGTCAATCGATATGAGATTTTTTTAAAATCTAAATCTTAGCTATTTACCCTCTAAAACAAGCCCATCAATCATAGAGACCATGCGGCCAATCTCAGGTTTGGTGATGGTATCATCGGCCCCAAGTTGCAGTGCCTTGACACGATTACCTTCACTCATAAGTGATGAAAACATCACGATAGGCGTCTTTGCATAATGAGGACCATCACGTAAACGCTTGAGTAAGTGCAGGCCATCCATTCGGGGCATCTCCACATCAGAGACTATGGCATCAACAAAATTATCAACTGAGCCACCTTCCTCTTCAGCAAGTCGGACAAAGTCCTCTAAGATATCCAGCGCATCTTGGCCATCTTTCGCATCCAGAATATTATAGCCGGCCGACTGTAATGTCTTTTCTATCATCTTGCGAATAAAAGCTGAATCATCAACAACCATCACGGTTTTAGCCTGACGCAGAGCCAACATGCTGTCGTTGATAAGTACATTTTTATCCTGAGTCACATCGTATTTATCCATGCTCAACTCAGGATTAATATCAGAGATGATCTTTTCAAAGTCTAATATCATGATCAGATGATCTTCGCGCCTTACCACCGCCACCACACAATCTTGCTCACCAGATTCTAAAAACTGGCTAGGCGATTCAACATGCTCCCATGAGACCCGGTGAATACTCAGCACGGTGTCGACTAAAAAACCATTTATCATCTTATTGAAATCAGTAACGATAACGATCTTATTGGTTAGATCATCACAAGTCGGAATGCCTAACCAACTTGCCAAGTCAACCAAGGGAATTAAGTTGTCGCGCAATGAAAACACGCCCACCATATGCGTTTTGGCATTGGGGTAGTCTTCGGTTTCTGGCACGCGGATCACTTCTCTGACCTTGGCAACATTGATGCCATAATGACAGATCTTATGGCCGCCACCAGGTAGCGTTTTATGCAGGTGGAACTCGATAATTTCAAGCTCATTGGTGCCACTTTCCGTGAGAATTTCTGGTTTTTTGATGTCATTCATACTCGAAACTGCCATATCGTTAAATAGCACTAAAGAAAAATAGCGCGAAACAAAAACAATGCTAACTATGAGTATAGGAAGGGAATAGCGCTTAGTGTATTAATCAAGCAGGAAGGAAGATTAAAAGGGGAAAATAGAACTACAGTGACAACTGAAGCTCTAGATTAAATACCCCTAAAAAGTATTCGGAAATTATAGCTGCTGACCAAGGTGTTTATCCAAGAAGCTTAATATCGCCTTGTTCGCTTCGAGTATATTCTGCTCCTTATAGAAACCATGGCCCTCCTTGTCTTTTACTAACCACTCATAAGGATGCCCGGCCTTATCTAACGCTTTTTTTAGCGCCTCTGCATGTTCAATCGGAGCTCGTTCATCATCCTCTCCATGTATGATTAACACCGGTGCTTTAAGCTTACTGACATGATTAACGGGTGACTGGGCGCGCTGTTCCGCTTTGTCTGAGCCTAGAGTTTTATCCAGATAAGCATCCCCCCACCTCGTCGTTTTGATATCTCCTTCGTTGTAGAGCATCTCGAGATCGTAAACCCCTGCATAACCAATAGAACACTTGAAGGTATCAGGCTCCCTAATCGCACTCTGCAAAGCACTATAACCACCAAAACTCACACCAAAGATACATAGCTTATCTTTATCAGCGACCCCTTGCTGCACCGCATATTGAGTCGCTAACAGGATATCGTCTTGGATCTTAGTGCCCCAATTGCCATAGCCCGCTTCCAAAAAGTTTTCGCCATAACCTGCGGACCCACGAAAGTTAACTTGTACTACTGCATATCCCGCATTAGCTAACATCTGAACCTGAGGATCGAAACCCCAATAATCTCTGGCATGAGGACCACCATGTGGCATCACTACTGTTGGTAGGTTTTTACTCTTTCCTTTAGGCAGGGTCATCTGGCCATTGAGTATCAAACCGTCGGGTGTTTTTATTCTAAAGGGCTCAGTCAGTGCCATATCACTAGGCTTGATCCAGTTACGCGCGCTCAGAAGATGTCTTGCCTTCATCGTCTCGGTATCAAACAGATAGAAGGTACCGGGATTCCGATCGCTGCTCACATGTACTATGGCCTGCTTGCCATCACGAGTCTTGCTACTAACAACCACGCTATCACCGTTAAAAGCTCCCACTAACGCTTTATGCAGCTTAGCTTCAGGCGAACTGGGTTTGAGATAGAGATAATTTGGGTAATCTTCATCTAAACGTAGGCCGTACACTTCATTCAATGAGGAGCTCATGGCATAGGTAGGGTCGACCATTGCACTGCGATATAACTGAGTCTCTTCCTGGGTCTCTAAATTATAGTGATATAACCCTTTAGGACCTCCATCATCACTTTTGAGTGCATATACACTCTTGTTATCTTCACCAAAGGATATCGGCTCAAACTCGCCTTCAAATAACTCTCCAAATGCCTGCCAATCCTCTCCTTTACCTTTAGAGTAAAACAGCTTGGTATTAGCATTTTTATCCACTCCAGCAACGAAGCGAGGCACACCATCGTGATCAATCAAAAACTGGCTATAGGCGATGGGGGCACGTTTTAGTTTTCTAGCTTTCCCTGAATAAACATTGAGTTTAACCACCTCTGGTAACACGTCAGTTCGGCGGCTCAACGCTTGTTGGCGGATCAACACATGCTTATAATCACCTTCTAATATATCGAGTAAAAACCCACCATAACTTGATGGTTTTTTTGCACGGTATCCAAATATCATCTGCTTCTTTCTACCGTCAAAATTAACCGCAAATAGCTCACCATAACTAACAGGCTTAGCTAACGAGCCACGAACTCGCTCTACCTGAATAATCACCCGTTCATCGTTGACCCAATAGTAATCCGCCACCTGATCTTTAGCTTCACCACCTAGCCTAAAAGTGACCTCGAAGGTTTTACTATCTAGAAATGCTAATGTTTTGCGCCCATCGGTATTAATCAGCACAGCAAGGTGCTTACCGTCGGGTGAGATCTTTACATTGTGATATTCGCTGTGCCGAGAAAAGTCTTCGACTGTTTGCGCCGACAAATTAAATGATAAAAAACATAATAATGCAGATAAATATATACAAGATTTTCGATAAGCAGAGAAGCTGTAAGCACTCACCTCAGCCTTACTCATCTTTAAACTCACTTTTCTAAATAGAATAACCATATCAATTCCCTTTGATCAACAACATCCATAAGTACACAGCTAGTTTTACGGTAAATCTCAGTGAAACTTGACCAAAAACCAGTCAACAACAAGTGAACTATATTTGACCAACATATAGATAACAAGTTAATTAAACTAAGATTTTTGATACATTCTGATACGTGTTACCAATTGGATAAGTGTATAAAAAATACCGCTTATTTCCACTAGGCAAGGGCTATAAGATTCAGCAGATTAAGAGGTTGGTTTGAAAATTTAGACAGGAATAAAAAATGTTATTTCAGCTCTCGATAAGTCTCACTGCTCCAATCAAACACATATTCGACGCCTTGCCATTCATAGATGGTGCGGCCATCTCTTTGCACAACGCGGGCATTTTCGGGCAGGCTTTTAAGTCCAGTAGCATATTGCACACTGCTGGTTACTCGCTGGGGAGCCGCGATTGATTTAGGCGGAGTAGGCGCTCTTTTTACCGCTCGGCGCTCATTGTAATAGTAGTTGTCATCACGGTTATAACGATAAGGGTAGCGCCAACTGTTACGCCAGTAAGGACGGTATCCACTATTCAAACCATGGTTCCAACCGTTATTCCAAGAGTGATTACCCCAGTAAGGTGAGCCAGTGCCTATTCCGACACGCCAGCCACTGTTGTAATTAGAATTATGACCCCAACTGCTGCTCCAGGTAGGCTGAACCCAGACATTACTGCTCCAATTGAAGCGATCTGAGGCTAGCGATCCAAAACTAGAGAACAGCAATAAACCAGACAAGAACAAAGTCATGCTAATTCGATTTAATTGATTCATCTTGCCTCCTCACGTAAGCACCTTTATTGCGCCTCAACCTTAAGCCTAACCCCATATTACTCCTATTTACAGCAAGAAGTAATTTACCGATATCTTATCTATTTATTGTCTCTTCAATAATCGCTCTATTCCGTCCTAAGCAGTTAAACATACGTACGAAAAATGCTATAGTGCGCGCCATATCACATTTTTATAGCAGCGAGTATCAATGAGTTTTAAGGATCTGCGCAGTTTTATCACACACCTGGAAAGCCAGGGTGAACTCAAGCGTATCAGCCATCCCGTCGACCCTCACCTTGAGATGACGGAGATCTGTGATCGCGTGCTTCGTGCCAAAGGCCCGGCTCTATTATTCGAGAATCCCGTCGGCAATGATATGCCTGTACTGGCTAACCTTTTCGGTACACCAAAACGTGTTGCCATGGCGCTCGGTAAAGAAGATCCGCTTGCATTGCGTGAAGTCGGTGAGCTATTGGCCTTTTTGAAGGAACCAGAGCCACCTCGCGGCTTTAAAGATGCAATCTCAAAAATCCCCATGTTTAAGCAAGCGTTGAACATGCCGCCTAAAACCGTCCGCAACCCTCCTTGTCAGCAGGTAGTAAAGACAGGTGAAGAGGTGGATCTGACTCAACTACCCATACAACATTGTTGGCCAGGAGACGCAGCTCCTCTGGTAACTTGGGGTTTGACCATCACTAAGGGTCCACGTCAGAAGCGTCAAAACTTGGGGATCTACCGCCAGCAACTGCTAGGCAAAGATAAACTGATCATGCGTTGGTTAGATCATCGTGGCGGTGCATTAGACTTTAAAGATTTTAAAGAAAAACACCCAGGCGAACGCTACCCTGTAGTTGTAGCTTTAGGCGCTGATCCTGTCACCATCTTAGGTGCGGTCACACCAGTACCTGACTCCATGAGTGAGTATGCCTTTGCAGGATTGCTTCGCGGCGAACGCACCGAAGTCTGTAAAGCGATTAGCTGTGACTTAGAAGTCCCTGCCACCAGCGAAATTATTCTCGAAGGTTATATCGATCCCGAGGAGATGGCTGAAGAAGGCCCTTATGGTGATCATACTGGTTATTACAATGAGACAGATAAATTCCCAGTCTTCACTGTGACCCATATCACTCACAGAAAAGATGCCATCTACCACAGTACCTATACCGGTCGTCCACCTGATGAGCCAGCCATGTTAGGTGTGGCACTCAACGAAATATTTGTGCCTATCTTGCGCAAGCAATACCCGGAGATCATCGATTTCTATTTGCCACCAGAAGGTTGCTCCTATCGCATGGCAGTGATATCTATCCGTAAAGAGTACCCAGGTCATGCTAAACGCGTGATGATGGGCGCCTGGTCTTTCCTACGTCAGTTTATGTATACCAAGTTTATTGTCGTCGTCGATGATGACGTTAACTGTCGTGACTGGAACGATGTGATTTGGGCCATTACCACGCGTATGGATCCTAAACGCGACACTGTCATGATAGAAAACACCCCTATTGATTACCTCGACTTTGCTTCTCCGGTTGCGAGTCTTGGCTCAAAAATGGGCATGGATGCGACCAACAAGTGGCCAGGTGAAACCGATCGCGAATGGGGTACCCCAATTGTGATGGATAAGGCAGTCAAAGACAAAGTTGACTCTATGTGGTCTGACTTAGGGCTGGATAAAAATCCAGCGACATAGTGACTAGGGCTAAGGCCCTAGTCTATGCTTAATACAACTAAGAATTAATTCGCTTTAAAGCTCCCATAGAGGAGTGACATAGGAAGTTAAATGAACACCATAAGCTGTAAAATCGAAACTGTTACTCCATTCAACGATGCGGTTTATCGAATTATTCTAAAACCTGAAACAGCGTTCGATTTCAACGCAGGTCAATACCTTTGCGTCGTGATGGACGAGCAAGACAAGCGTCCGTTTTCAATCGCTTCTGCGCCTGGTTCAGAGCACATTGAGCTACATATTGGTGCCGCTGTCAGCGAAAGCTATCCTATGCAAGTGGTTGAGCGTATGAAAGATTGCCTCGCTAACGATGGTCAGATAGAAATTGAAGTGCCAGGCGGTGAGGCTCACCTACGCCACGAGAGTCTGCGTCCAAGATTATTGATCGCTGGCGGGACAGGGTTCTCTTATATTAAGAGTATTGTCGAGCAACAAATCGCACTCGGACAGAAGATCGAAACCACCCTTTATTGGGGCTGTCGCAATATCGATGCTATGTATTATCAAAGCATCGCACGTGAATGGCACGATGCTCATCCATGGTTACATTTCGTTCCTGTGCTTGAGGAAGCTGGCGGTGACTGGAAAGGTAAGAAGGCTAACCTATTAGCTCAGATTAAAGCGGACTTCGTTAGCCTCAGCGGCTATGACATCTATATCGCGGGACGTTTTGATATGGTTGGTGCAGCCAGAGAAGTCTTCCGCAGCGTAGGGGTTGAGGAAGATCACCTTTACGGCGATGCATTTGCGTTTATTAAGTAGAAACAGTTACTAGGGCGTTCGCAAGCTCACTACGAGTGACGAGAACGCTCTGCTACGAGGACAAAGCAAAAGCTTATTCCTCGTAGGGCGTAGCCCGAACTCGCAGACGCTTTTGGCCGCTCTCGATACTCGCAGCGAAGCGTCCTGCTTTTATCTCAAACCTAAATCTGCACTTTATCGTACTTATACCAAGCTACCGTATTACCCAGTAATGGCACAATCCAGACGGCAGTTTCTTTGTCTTTGTAGACACGATAAAAATAGAGATCTTCCTCTATAATTTCATGCTTTCTGATCTCTCGATAAAATGGCATTGCCGCTGAGCTCACTTTATCGGGTTTAATTAACTGCTTCTGTGACACCTTAACCTGAAACACATCAACATCTAGCTCGCCAATCTGCTCTCTGTACTGAGTAAAATGTCCCTTCACTTTATATTTTATCGGCGTGGTCAAGCAGCCTTCATCGGTCACACAGGCCGCCGAGTAAAACTTACCACTATTATCATCTTCATAGATTAAAGACAGGCTGATATCGGATCGAACTAACATCTCACCTTTTACCGGATAGTAAATATCGGCGTGGTAGTGATGTTCAATAAAATGGGAACTGCCTAACTCTGTAGGAGGAATGATCACTCGGTTATAGCGGATCCTCTGCTCCATGCTCTTGGTCAACTCAGCAAAGCTATCCATATTCAAACCGGCAGGCGTAAGATCGGTAGCAGCTATATTGATTAATCCATGTCCTGGGCAGCCCTTCTTATCATAATCAGGGCACACAGCCATAGAGTAGTAATTACCATCGGTAGCAGCATATCCACTATATGGCGTTAACTGGGCTAGGTGGTTACTCTCTGGAGCTAAGTGTTTCTGCCACATACTGGGATGAAGATGGGTCACATCATCCTTATAGAACAGTGGTACCTCTTGTTTTATACCGCCAATATTCAGCTGGATGGTTTTTTCACTGTTCCAAGTCCCAGCATTCTTTACCAAACCATGATAATCACTGCTGTACCATAGATAGGTCATCAACATTACAGCAATGACGATGCCGCTGATTTTCACCAACAGTGACACATCAACAATCGCATCGCGTACTGCAACAGGATCATTGACCGCCAGCATTTTTATATGAGAACGATTAGACACATTGAGCTGATAACCTCGCCCAGCAATTGTTCTTAAAACAACTTCAGGATAGGGTTCCAACTTTTTCCGTAAGGTACTAATGCATTGAGTCAGTGAAGTTGCAGCAACAACACGATCAACCCAACCAGCGGCCAATAGGTCCTCTTTAGTGCACACAACACCTAAGGAAATTATAAGCTGATTTAATACTGCCGACTCTGAAGGAGTCAGCGTAATCGTTTTATTTTCAGCGCGATCCACCAACTGCTTGGCTTCTTCGTCTAACTCCAGATAAGGAGTGATTTTTTGCACCTTAAACCTCAATTAATCGACAACCATTTTCTTGGTATAATAGATTGACTACAAATTAGTCTACTGACTTTAGTTGCTGAATAATGTGACTCTTTTCGCAAATAGTCTAGCTAAGCCCCTTACAAAATAGAAGGTTATCACACATTTTATTTCTGCTTTGGCATTATTCAAACAAGTCAACCGGACCTAATTTAGCAAGAGTGAAATTAGAAAACCAGAGTTAAAGAGGTCGCTTCTTAAAAATGGTATAACTCACTCCCATTAAACCGATTATCCAGCTCAACATAGCAACAACAAGGCCAAAAATCCCCCAGCCAGTTTCAGCAAATACAGAAAGACCTCCCCCACCAACATCTAAACCAGAGACATTCATCGCGCGGTACAGATCCGTTGGGTTTAACACCAGTAAGAAGTTAATCATTGGCTGACTGATAAATGAAAGATCGGCAATAAGTAAGGTTAACAAAAGCAGGTCATAAATAAGTACAAAAAGAAACCAAAGTAACAAAACCGTTGCGACCGCTTTGGCCTTTTCTGTCGCCTTCAAACTGACAATATAGCCAAATAAAATAAAGGTAATCGCGAGCATAATGCTACTACCGATAAACTGAGTAAACAGGATGATCGTATCGATAGTCTTATAGCCGTTCCCGATGAACAATAGCAATATGCAGGTAAAACCAAAGGCTGAAGTGATCGTTAATCCCATGATCACCCCATGCCCCAGTAGCTTACCTAGCAATATCTGTCCTCGTGTCAAAGGATAAGAGAGCAATAACAATAGCGTCCCAGCCTCATCCTCTCCAACAAAGGCATCATAGCTAATCAACATAGCGGCAAGCGGAATGATAAAGACGGCAATCGTCGACAGACTAGACATCAATGCTGAGATTTCTGGCAGCGACAGTTCACCCCGAATAGCGCTACCGGCAAAAGTCACGCTCAACGAAAGCACTAAGAAGATGATAGATATAAACATTCCCCAGCGATTCCTAAGCGAATCTTTGATCTCTTTTTTGGCAATAATCACGACAGGGGAGCGCTTTAACCGGCTAATATTCATAAACATACAAATGAACTCTTTTACTTTGACAGACTTAAGCTTTCACTTGTCTGATCATTATAATAACGATAAATTTCTGCAAGCCCTGGCTCCAAAATGGACAGATCGAATACACCATGCTGAGAAGTTAAATACCGTAATAAATCTGCTTTCTCGTCTCTATCTACATAGAGGGCTTCATTTCGATAAAGACGCTTCAAACGCTCTGATTGCGATATTACCTGACTGAGTGTTGGAGAGGTGATTTTAACCTTTAGCTTACTTTGCTGACGAAGTAAGCTCATGTTACCGAAGGCTAAACTTTTCCCTCTTGCTAAAATAAGTGCATGATCAATATTATTTTCAATCAAAGACAGCTCATGGGTACAAACAATCACAGCTGTCCCCTGCTGCTTTAACTCATCAATCTTCGTATAGAGGAATTGTGAAGCGCTGGGATCTAAGCCGACTGTGGGTTCATCGAGTAGCAGCAGCTCAGGTTCACATAAAATAGCCTGAGCAAAACCCAGGCGCTGAGCCATCCCTTTCGAATAGGTTTTCAGCTGACGATCTTTGGCATACCCAAGTCCGAACTCCTCGATAAGCTTGCTGACCTTGCTCGCACTGACACCTTTTAACTCGGCAAAGTAAGTTAAGATCTCCTCGCCAGTCAACTTATCGTAAAAACTTACATTTTCAGGAAGGTAGCCAATACGAAGATCTGCCCTAGCACCATGCTGGGAGACCGTTCGACCAAGGATATTTATTTCACCACTCAAGGGGGTGATCAGTCCAAGTAAGATCTTAATCAATGTCGACTTACCGGCACCGTTATGACCCAATAAAGCCATGGTCTGACCCTGAGGTAGATCGAAGCTAACATCGTCTAGCGCCAAAAAATGACCAAACTCATGTCTAATATTTCGTCCTGTTACAGCAAGACCGTTATTCATCCTAAATCCTATTTTTACAGGGCAACTGCTTGATAAAGTCATTCACCGTCAGCACTCGATACCCTTTATTGTAATAGAGGGTAACTATCAATAATGCCGCTCTCATCACCAAGCTCAAACTGTTTATCGGCCCATCTAAGTACTGCAACAATTGGGCTATCCATTAAAAAGCTGGCTTCTGGGTAAAGCCAAAATAGCTTATCTATATTATCATTTGGCCTATAGGGAGTATTGCCAATCCCATCTAAATTGTGATCCCAACCAAGGTATCCACTCCAGTAGTTGCCCTTACCATCTTTACTCCACTCAAGTCGCTTATTACCAACATATTTTACCTGGCTAAAGTTATCAATAAACAGGTTTTCATAAACCTGATTACCCTCTCCTCCCATCGCCATATAGAAGCCGATATCAGAGTGAGAAAATCGATTTCCCCGCACCGTATTATCACGAGCGCCGTAGATAAATATCCCTTTACCCTCTTTTCCTGGCAACACCTCTTCTGCGGGATTAATAATCTGCTCGACTTTATTGGACTCAACTAATGAATTTTTTGTCATATTGAGCAAAATACCAAAATCTAACGCAGCCCAGACCTTATTATGGTGCAAGTGAATCTGTTCAGAGTTCATCAAGGCATAGCCACCATCGACTCTATAGCTTTGATTATTCGCCGCCTCATCGAATTTGGAATACATATAATGAATGCCGTATTGCTGATCAAAAAAACGATTACCGAATATCTTGCTACTCTCTGTAGACTCTAAATAGATACCATCTCGAACCTGAGAAATGACATTATCGTTAATGGAGGCGGAGTTAACATGCCTAAGATGGATCCCATCCCCTCTATCGAGTATAAATAGTTCAGGATTGCCCTTGATGACATTAGAAGTGATCTGTATCTCGTTAACATTTCTGGCATAGATACCAAAGCCATCACCGATTAAGGTGTTGTTACTAATGTGCAGGCGATCGGCACCCTTTAACCCAAGAATGCCTGCATCACTCTCATAATGATCTGCGCCCCAATTCTGTATTGTTAATCCGGTAATCGTTACATCAGGAGATGAGATGGTGAAGGCGCTCCCCTTACCTAGCGCATCTATAATCACCTTATCTAGGCTGAAGATAGAGACTGTGTTGCTGATCTCAAACTGACCTTGATAAAGGCCTGGTTTTAATTGCAGTTGATCACCTGAATGCGCATGCTTCAAGTGATAAACAAAAGAGTCTGTGTCATGGATTTCAATAATCTTAGCCAGAGATAAGCTAGAGAAAGCCATCAGAAAAATAAATAGCCCATAGCGGAGCATGGTTCGCTCTCCAGATACGTTATAAAGGATAAGCGGTAAATTATCTTAGTTCCCCATAATGAGTTCAAGGTCGATATCTTCAAATTGCAACACAGCTCCACCAAACTCCCTGGCAAATTGCTCAGCAGTGTCTTTTGACTCAAATGGAACAATCGCTGGGCCCATTACCGCCTGCTTACTCGTGCCATATACATACCAAGCTGTCTTAGCATCGATAAAACTTGAATCTACTGGATGATCCCAATCAGTAATCGCCATATTGTGCACCATCAGACTTGATATTTGACGTTCATTTTCAGGCTGAAGTGCAAAGCTAAACATATCACGCGTAGAACAGAACTTAGGGACTAACGACTCTCCCCGCAGGTGAACCTGACCTTTGGGGCCAGGATATTTCTTGATCATCATGCCACACTGGTGACAGCGGTCATGCTGATGGATCATTTCGGCTTGCTGTTTTGGCGTATCATTTTCACTCTGACTACAAGCAAAAAGAAACGGCAGTATTAAGCATAATATAATGAGTTGTTTCATGAGCATTCCAACAAGCAATAGACTTACTCAACACCTCTATAGCAACCTTGCAGGGGATAACCTAGAGGTGTGAGTAAAAGATGAAGACTTTGAGGTTCTACTTCCTACAGAACATGTGGTGATCCCACCTAATACTCACCTTGCAGGGACAGCGTATTAGGAGGGCTACCTATTGGCTCTAGTTAGATAGAATAATTTTGACCTGCATAGATGATAAATAGTCGTAGGCACATCATGCCACTGACCGCACATACACCCGATGCATAAAAGGCTTGCGCTGAGTGGCTAAAACGCTTACTCGTTGCAAAGTTGAGTAATAGCGGGCCAGCAAAACCTACGCCCACAACACCCAGCCAGAATACACCCGCCCAGTCCCCCGTATGGAAAGCAGAAAAAGCACTTTGCATACCGGCATTACCAGAGAACAGAGACATAGCTATCATAAAGATAAACAGAATCTCAGCTGCCATGATTGGCCATTCAGCCCCATGAAGCAGTTTCATATCCTGACTATGCAGCTCTTCCTTAAACATTGATACAGCAAGCATTTTTGCACTTGCCGCCCCAGCTGAAATACCAGAGGCAATGAATAGCGCCGGCAGTACAGAGGTATTAATGATAGGGAAACGGATTAATGCTGAGATCAAGAAACCTGTATAAGCACACACCGCCATTGCTAAAACCAATACCACCACTTCACAGGGGCGACGTACTGCTTTTAGCTTGTCGATGATTGGCAGTAACATACCCAGAGCTGGGATCTTACGTATCTCATCTTCAAATGCGAACAGTGTGATCAAGGCAACCAGTGGAATATAAGCAGTCAGCGCAATAACACCTAGCGACATCACTGAGTTAAGGTTGTAGAAAACTAATATTCGCCAGAAGAACAGCGGGTTAGTTAAATCTAAAACCAAACAAAGCATGCCTAAGCTGATTGTCACTAAAGAGATTAGTGCAGCAGCTTTATAAAATGGCGTATTTTCTGTCTGCCCTTTATAGAAACGAATAAATATCGCCGTTGCTATAGCGCCACCTGAGATCCCTGCAAAGAACAGGTATACCGCAATAGGCCAAGGCCATGCGATACCATCAGATAGCCCCATAGTGAATTCCATTGAACCATCCATCTCTATACCCCCACCTTATTAATAAAACTTGGCCTGGCAATATCATCGAGAGTGAATTCCATTGAAGCATTCATCTCTATACCCCCCAGCTTATTAATAGCTATGTAGCGTAAACTTAGAGTGAATTCCATTGAAGCTTTCATCTCTATACCCCCACCTTAACAATAGGTATGTAGCGCAAACTCGGCTCGGTACCAAAACCAGGCTTCATTCGAACCGAATCCTTCACCCTGAGCAACTTGCTCACATAGGAGGTCGGATCGTTGGCATCACCAAAGATCAATGCATCATAGCGACACTGTTGGACACATGCTGGCAGCTCACCTATAGCCAACTTGCTTTCCAAACAGAAGTCACAGTTATCGGCAACATCGGTCTCTTTATTGATAAAACGCGCGTCATATGGGCAGGCACCGATACAGTACTTACAACCCGCACATTTATCGGCGTTCATGGTGACAATACCCGTTTTCTCATCTCTATGGGCTGCACCAGTTGGACATACCGTGACACAAGGAGCGTTTTTACATTGCTGGCAAGAGACGCGTACAAACTTACGTTCGCAATCACACTCTGTTTTGCCGCAATGAGGACACTTCTCACCAATAACGCCACCAGACTGCTGCTCCAATATCATGCGAGACTTGCCTTCAGGTAGATTATTGGCCTTGTTACACGCCTCTTTACACTCACCACAACCTGTACACTTGTTTTGGTCAAACACCATTACATAGTGAGGTTTATTTGCGTCAGACTCCTCTTTGACCGAACTACACCCTAAGGGAGCTAGTATCAAAGAGCTGGCTCCTAAGCATTTTAGGAACCTCCGTCTCTCTATATTCTCACTCACATCATCCTCCATCTATCAGCTATTTTGCTGATCTGTTTTTTATTTCGGTTTTCGTGACTTTACTCAGTTGTCGTCACTGAACGATTAGATATATTTTGCTCGGCTTTCAAAATTGCATTATTAATCGACTCACGATTGAAGCTTTGGCTATCACTCATAAGTAAAAGCTGCCACTGCTCAATGGCATGCTCATAGTCACCATGAAGATAGGCATGAGTCGCAAGTAGTAATCGTGATTGGTATTCATGCTTATCGAGTGCTAGCGCTCTTTTCAGTACTAAGGTGACCGCTAAGTTCATCTCACGGCCATCTCGGTAATAAAGTGCATTGGCTTTCATACCCAACACGCCAGCATCCTCTCCTGTTAGCTCAAGTAGCTCATCGAGCGTACTCACAGACTCACGATAAAGTCCGCCATCAGCATAAGATTGAGCCAGATTTAATAATGCAATTTCATTGGTTGGTTGTTCACTTGCACGACGTGCATTTCGATTGATATCTGCGGCGATCAGATAATCAATATTTTCATCTACCACAGCCTTATCCCACTCAGAGAAGCGCCCTAACTGAGAATAAAGTGTGCTACAAACAAATATGATCGCTATGGATAGTGCTGCTGGGATCTTGAAATCTACAGAGCTTGGGCTAAATGCATTACTGCCCACTTCTCTGTTATCAACTTCACAATGGCGCAAGCACTGGAGATGATGTCGCCATAACAATGCGATAAAAGCTGACAGAGTAATTGCGATCCCAACAACAAGACTATTCATAGACACTCTCTAAAACTAAATCTTCAAAAACAAACTAATTATCATGAGCTTATTAATGAGCCTTACCCTTTCCCATCATTCCACCCATTCCCATACCGCTAAGACCCATGCCGTGAGAGTTCTCACCAGGCTCCTCAACTTTTACCAATTCAACTTCAAAAATGAGTGTTGAGCTTGGAGGAATAATGCCGACTTGTTTCTCACCATAGGCAAGCTCTGCAGGAATAGAGAATTTAAAGGTCGACCCCTCTGGCATCAGTGTGATCCCCTCTTGCCAGCCTTCGATAACACTCATCAGTGCAAATCGGTTTGGCTCATCTCTCTCATATGTACTATCAAATTCTGTTCCGTCGACCAAGGTTCCTTTGTAGTGAACCGTCACTACATCTTCCGGATTGGCTATACGACCCTTGCCCATAGTCAGCACTTCATACTGCAGGCCAGATTCGGTCTCTGTGACCTGACCACTTTTCTTGTTGTTCGCCAGATAATCTTTACCGGCTTTAAGGCTCTCTTGGGCAATACGCTCATCTCTGGCTTCACGCGCACTGTTTAACTGTTCTGCACGCTGATTCAATAGAGTTAGTATTTCCTCATCGGAGAACTTCTGCTCGCCCTTGAGTGAATCGAGCACACCTTGAATAACAAGATCTACGTCCACATCGATACCTAACTGTGTCTGACCATATATCTGGCTAGAGACATACTTTCCTAATGATGCACCTATGCTGTAGGACTCTTTCTGTAAGTCGCTACTTATCTCATCACTCGCCATACTGAATCCAGATACAAACAGAGAGAGGCCAGTGATCACAGCAAGGGAAGTTTTAGTCATATTTGTCATATCGTATTCTCATCATTTAATCTAACGTGTTGATTCTTAGCTTTTCTAAACATCTATCTGTTATGGCTTTGCAGTAATACGGTTTGATAAACGCCATCCATATATGCCGTCATACATATGCCTGACACCGGTATATCCCTGTTTCATCACGGCTCTGGCCGCAATCTCACTGGCATTACATAATCGGTTGGCACAGTAAAAAACCATGACGGTATCTTTATTCTCTGGCAGTAGCTTTTTCCAATCTTTAACATTGAAATAGATAGCACCAGGGATATATCCCTCAGCCCAAAGTTCCAATGTATTCACATCGTAAAAGTAGACTCCTTCCTTACCCACTAGCGTTTCCGCCTCCATCATGGAAATGGGGTTAAGCTGGTATTCATAGACTTGGGCGGGGCCAAATTCTGAACCACTGCCAGCAAAGCAGGTTGCAGTACTCAAGAGTAAAGCGATTGAAACTATGATTTGACCAAGTGCTTTGTTCATATTTTTATCTCTTATTTACCTCGGTACTTTCTGCTGTAGCAGGTTCACTACAACATCAGGTACCGAGATAAGGTTTTGCTAACGGGTTATGACTTATTTAGCCGCGTAACCTGTACCATCTAAGATGTTTTGCGCTTGTGTTACATAAGTAAGTGCAGCATCTAGACGCTTCTGGCTGTAACGGAAACCGTGTACACCCCAAGAGCCATCTTTCTTGATTAGCTCAACAGTCTCTTGTGCCTTCTCAGCAAGCATCAGTACCTGTGTCTTGTCTTCAGTAGACAACTTGGTAACTTCTAATAGCTGGTCAATACGTACAAGAGCTTGCTCAACCTTGGCATAAACCTCTTTAACAGGTTTTTGCCACTTCATTACTTCACCGTAAATCTCTAACTGGTCTTCGTAATGTAAGCCGACTTCAAGTTCAGACTGGAACTGGCTGTGACAACCCTTGTTCTCAACCACATCGTGGTCAGAGATAGCGGTACGTGCACAAGACCACATAAGATCTAAGTAGTTACGACCTTCTTCGTTCTTAGCAACAGTCCAACCTTTAACACCTTCTGGTCCGCCAGTACGTGGCTGACCTTCTGGTGGGTTAAGCGTCTTACGAGTTGGGTCGACGTCAATCTTCCACATGTGTGACTTACGAACGGCATCAAAACCAGCTTGATCAGGGAACTGCATCGCTTTGAAGTTCTCACAGCTACCCATGTTAGGCATGTGACAGCTCTGACAAGTCTGCTTGTTGTGAGTGTCAGTGTTATCAGCAATCAAAGTTTGAGCTGCGTGACAATCTTTACAATCTTTCTTCAGCTTTGGCTTAGTGAAACCAGACTTCCAATCACCGTCTGTCACTTCATGTGGATCATGACATGTAGTACAGCGCATACCTTTTTCATAGTGCACTGAGTTGTACATCTGTGAACCTTCAGTACCACAAGATGGACAAAGTGACTTCATCTTCACGCCAAATGCGTACTCACCTTTTAACTGAGCTTCAGGTGTGTCTTGCAGAGTCGGATCGTACTGGAAGCGCTGGTGACAACGTTCACAGTTAGATTCCATACCGCCAGTACCACCATCTAGGTGACCACCTGCGCCATGACACTCTTCACAAGCAATACCCTTACTAATAGTGTGCTCTTGTAATTTCTTCGGATCACCTAAAGCATCGAAATACTCTTGCTGACTTTGGAAATCAAACTTGAAGGAGTGACAAATTTCACAGTAAGAACTAGCAGGCTGGAACAACATAGCTTCACGGTATTTAGCACCGTAAGAGCTCATGCCTTTCTGGTGTGAACCAGAAGCACCAAACGCTTCTAACGTTGTAGGGAAGGCTGGAATAACATCGTTAATCTTCTTCGCCATCTCAGGTGTGAGCCACTCTGCCCAACCACGAGAGAACTGGTTAGCACCGGCAACCATCTTGCCTGTACCATCTTTGAGTAAACCGCCCTCAATATGGTAAGTACCACGAACTAGCCATGCATCGATGAAACCATATTTGGTACGAGGGGTACCAACGGTCGCATAAATAGCATCTGGCGTAACACCATCTGGCAAGATAGAGGTATCTTTAGTGCCATACATTGTCTGTTCAATATCGTTATCAACCTCAGGATGCTCTCCTGGGAAACGAATTGTTTTAGCATGACGCGAACGTTGCCACTTCTCATATTGAGTCGCGTGACATTCGGCACATTTTTCAGGGCCAACGAAGTTATTTGGGTAATCTAGAATAGATTTTGCACCCAAACGATACTGTACGGCACGGGGCTTACCGACACCTTTACTGTATGAAGGGCTATGGCCTGTATCTAGATACTCTTCACCACGGTCACTAATGTGGTAATCACCCACAAGATTGCCCGACTCTTGATATTTAAACATGGGATGGTTTTCGAAAAGGAAATCAAACAACTCCTCCTCTTGCACGATATAATCCTGCAGTGTTTTAACCCCATTTATCCGCTCTGTACCTTGGTAGTTGGCTATAGACTCTTTAGCCGTTTTTCCCATTTGAGGTATGCTGTCATACTTACCAGCAGCGTTCGCATTGGCAATGGCACCAAAACAAAACAGCACGCTTAGCGCTACCTTGTGTTTCCATCGTCTCATCATTCACTCCTACTTATATTATTTTATTTTTTTGCTTTTACCGGCATGTTTTTTCAACATGCCGTTACGAAATCTAACCGTTCACCGAACGTCTTGAGCAACTGAGCAACACCTATTTTCCATATGAAAAACAGTAAAAAACCAGCTCAAGAACACAGTAAGGAAATCATTAGAAGCCATTAGATCTGAAAGCAATATAAAAGTTAATAATCAGTACGTTAGATAAGACCATATAAAACGTTTTAGATCTAAAAACGTATTATCAAAGGAAGGAATGTGGAAAATACGCTTAAATAAGGTAAAAAACCTGGCCATCGAAGAGGAACTCAAGCTTTAAGCTTGACATAGGCAGGGCTTGATTTGACTGGAGTCGATAGTGATCGCTATAAAGTGAGGGTAATACATCATGACGGTATCAACACCCCAACCATTGACAGCAAACTCCTGCAAACTGATTTCATTACCATCTTTAGTTCACAGCACATGCTCCAATGAAGGGCTCTATTAGCTAAACACGCATACTCAATACACATAAAAACCTGAGTTGAATAACCGCTGTTTGCATACTCGGGTGATGGCTTTCATTTCAGGTAAAGTAGAAAATGATGCAAGTTAAGTTTCTAACCTTAAGGTCTATTAATACCACTCAGAATAAGTATCTGAGCATTCAGCGGGAGTTAAAAGCGCTGTAGGCAAGGTCTATATATTGCTCCTCGGTAACTGCTCCTGCGTTACTCTACCTCCTATATCCATATAGTCGTGCAATATAGACATTCACCTCATCCATGTGGCTTGTGGATATTTGAAGCTAATAGTTATTCTCGGCTCTAGCATCCTGCTTCGCCCTGCCTTCTGCATCCATGCTGTCGTATAAAGAGAACATTCAACGTAGCACGTAGTGCTTTGAACCCCGCACTACGTGAGGCTCTCAGTGTTCCCACTTCGGTGTGACATTGACTCAAAAGGGAATAACCATTTCGTCATCAATATGCCTTGAATTGAAAAAACTGAGAGTCTCTGAACTGACCACATACTTATATGGAATGGTATAAAGTTTTAGAGGAAGTAGTTTAAAGGGGGGGGATGTAAAGGTGAGCGAAAAGGTAAGCTTCTATTCACCCCTATGGCGATGAAAAATCGCTATAGGGGAGTCATATGCAGGGCTAGATATCTACCGTGCTATAGGTAAACCAAGATGAGATACTACCAAACAGAGGCACTATCCACACCGCAGTCTTGTCATCTTGATAGACTCTATAAAAATAGAGCTCTTTATCCTGAATATCTCGTTTTCTTAACTCGCGGTAGAAAGGTATTGCAGAGTCATTCAGCTGATCGGGTTTAAGTAAGTTTTTTTGTTGAACCTTCACCTGAAATGTATCTATCCTAATTCCATCTACCGTTTCACTGTATTGCTTAAACGGACCACGAACCAGATATTTAATCGGTGTCGTCAAACAGTCTTGATCGGTAATACAGGTGGAAAAGTGAAACTCCCCAGTGTCATCTGAGTTGTAAATCAGCGACATGCTGATATCGGCTCGAATAAGTAGCTCACCCTTTACCGGAAAATAAACATCAGTATGGTAATTGTGCTCAACCAGCTTATCTTCTCCTTCAACACTCGGAGGTAACATAATACGGTTATAGCGGATCCGTTTCTCCATCCTCTTTGATAGCTTGATAAACTCGTGAATATCGAGCCCGGCAGGTTCTGAGTCGATAGAGGTGACGTTAATTAACCCTTTACCTTCACATGCAGTCCCTATGGCACCAGGACAGATAGCCATTGAATAGTTTTGCCCATCAGTAGTGGCAAAGGCATTAAAGCTTTTAAATGGCGCATCGATACCATCAGGAGAATTCAGATGTTTTTCCCACATTGAGGGATGAAGATGTTGGGCGCTATCGGTATAGATAAGCTGAGTACTTCCCTTTATACCGGTAATATTAAGCTCAACAGTTTTATCTGCACTTAACTTAGAAAGCGCCTGAGTAAATTTGTGATAGTCACTGAAATACCAGTAAGTCAGCATCAATAACAACGCAAAAACAATACCTGAGATCTTCACCAAAAGTGACACATCTATAATCGCCGAACGCAATGAATCAGCGTCATTAACCGCAAGCATAGTAATATTTGATGGCTTAGCAACATGCAGTTGATATCCACGGCGAGCTAACGTTTTAAGCTGAACCTCCCGATAGGGCTCAAGCTTTTTACGCAATGTACTAATACATTGTGTCAGAGATGTGGTTGCAACGACTCGGTCTGGCCAACCGGCTTCGAGTAGGTCGTCTTTTGAACAAACTGAGTCAGAAGATAGTAGTAAACGTTTTAATACTGCTGACTCAGAAAAGGTTAACTTTATAATTTGGTCAGACTTAAGATCCACGAGCTGATTAGCCGCGGCATCAAGTGATAGATATGGCGTAACTTTTAACACCTTAAACCCCTACTCATTAGCCCTGATATACATGTGTATTTTACGTATATTCAAGTATTTTGAGTGTGACACCTCACTCAAAAAGTGCAGTAGTAAGTGATACTTAGCCATGCAAGGTCACAAATTTAGAGTTTATTAATATTACTCAGGTTCATTAGGCTTGATGGTGGCGCTACTCTCCCTCTAAAAAATTAATATCTATCTGTTCATAACCAATAACGGCACCGCCAAATTCCTGTGCAAATTGTGAAGCACTTTGTTTGCTTGAAAATGAGGCAACAGCAGGACCCATGACTGCCTGTTTACCAGAACCATAGACATACCAAGCTTTAGTCGCATCGATAAATGCATCATCTTGTGGTTTTCCCCAAGGAGTATTGGCCACATCATGAACAAATAGTCCTGTTATCTGACGCTGATTTTCAACTTGAAGGGCAAACGAAAACATATCTCTAGTAGAGCAAAATTTAACACTATGCTCTTGCCGCTTCAAAAATACTTGCCCCTTCGGCCCTGGATACTTAGTGATCATCATGCCGCATTGATGGCAACGTTCATGATCTGAAATAGCTTCAGCTTGATGAACAGTATTTCGCACGGTTTCTTCACCACAAGCCAATAGTAAAGGTAACAAAATGGACAATAACAATATCTTCTTCATTGGATCTCCAACAGTAATAATGATGTGCTTTCAGACAACTTTTAACCACTAATAAGGGATAAGTGATTAAAAGCTGCCTTACACACAGCTAATCTAGAACTAGATAATTCATTTAGCCTACTGGCTTACCTGCAGGGTAGTACACAGAGGCTAACATTGATTAAAACAGACTCGATTAGCAAAGTTGAGTCACTAAAACTTGCCTGACACACCTGGCATTATTGCAGGGATATTCAGGGAGTCAGGCAATTATACCCATTGGTATATGACTCAAGACATCAGTAAATACGAACGTGGCTTTCGCACACTACCAACGTCTAAACCGCAAAGTTTTGTCCAGCATATAGGATGAACAGACGGAGACACATCATGCCCACAACCGCACACATACCCGACATGTAAAGCGCTTTTGCTGAGTGACTAAATGCCTTACTGGTTGCAAAGTTAAGCAACAGCGGAGCAACAAAGCCAATACCAACAACACCAATCCAGAATACACCGGCCCAGTTGCCAGTATGAAATGCAGCAAACGCACTTTGCATACCTGCATTACCTGAGAACAGTGACATAGCAAGCATAAAGATAAACAAGATTTCAGCAGCCATAATCGGCCACTCAGCACCATGTAGAACCTTCATATCAGGGCTATGTAACTCTTCTTTAAACACGCCAACCGCTACCATCTTCGCCACTGCTGCACCTGCCGATAGACCCGATGCAACAAACAGAGCTGGTAGCACTGATGTGTTGATAATTGGGAATCGGATCAATGCAGAGATCAAGAAGCCAGTATAAGCACACACAGACATTGCCAATACGAGTACAGCCTTTTCCGCTGGACTACGTAAACAGCGTAACTTCTCAATAATCGGTAATAAGAAGCTTAATGCCGGAATACGCTTGATCTCATCTTCCATCGCAAACAGAGTAATCAATGCCACCAATGGAATATAAGCGTTCAGCGCAAGTACGCCCACTGACATCACTGAATTCAAGTTATAAAAGACCAGAATTCGCCAGAAAAATAGCGGGTTAGTTAAATCAAAAACCAAACAGATCATACCTAAACTGATCGTCACTAAAGAGGTTAAGCATGCTGCCTTCAGGAACGGGGTATTAGTCGTCTGCTTTTTGAAGAAGCGGATAAATAAGGCAATAGATAACGCACCGCCAGAAATCCCCGCAAAGAATAGATATACGGCGATAGGCCAAGGCCATGCGATACCTTGGGATAAACCCATAGTAAACTCGATACTTCCATCCATCTTATACTCCTACTTTAACAATAGGGATGTATCTCAAGCTTGGCTCTGTACCGAAACCAGGCTTCATCCGAACCGAATCCTTCACTCTTAACAGCTTGCTGACATAAGAGGTCGGGTCGTTTGCATCACCAAAAATAAGAGCGTCATGACGACATGACTCTACACATGCTGGCAGCTCACCTTTAGATAACTTAGTGTTAAGGCAGAAGTCACAGTTATCAGCAACATCAGTTTCTTTATTGATGAAGCGCGCATCGTAAGGGCATGCACCGATACAATATTTACAACCCGCACATTTGCTCGCGTCCATAGTAACAATGCCGGTCTTCTCATCTCTGTGGGCCGCACCTGTTGGGCATACAGTGACACAGGGTGCATTTTTGCACTGCTGACAAGAAACACGCACATATTTCCGCTCACAATCACATTCTGTTTTGCCGCAATGAGGGCAGATCTCACCAGCAACGCCACCAGATTGTTGTTCAAGTAATAAGCGAGACTTTCCTTCTGGGAGGTTATTAGTCTTGTTACAGGCATCTTTACAGTCGCCACAACCAATACATTTATTCTGATCGAATACCATTACATAATGGGGCTTATTACTGCTTTCCTCCTCTTTGACCGAGCTACACCCTAAGGGTGCAATTATCAAAGAGCTAGCGCCTAAACACTTGAGGAACCTCCGTCTCTCTAAATTTTCACTCACAGCATCCTCCGATCACCGTCTACACGATGAAAGTTATTATTTTGAAGTTATAATATTTATATTTTTAATTAATAGGTTTTTTTATCTTTGCGTACGCTTTATTAATGGCGAAATCAATTGAATCACGATTGAAGTATTGAACCTTGTTATTTAACAAGGCCGTCCAACTATCAATCGCCTCCTGATAATGTCCATTTAAAAAAGCATGGTTTGCAACTAACAATCTCGTATTTAACTCTTCATTATTTAACGCTAACGCTCTTGCTATGACTAAAGAGGTTTCCATCGTCATCGTACGATCATCCCGGTAATACATAGCCGTTGCCTTTAACCCTAAAACTTCGGCATCTTCACCTGTTAGTAGTAGTAGTAAGCTATCAAGAGTTTGAATCGCCGCCATGTATAAGCCGCCATCCATTTGAGATTGAGATAAATTCACAAGTGCTATTTGATTACTTGGTTGTTCATCAACAGTTCTTATGTTTTTATTTATTTTTGCTGCAAGAAGATAGTCAACATTTGTCTCTGGTCTAGCAAAATCAATCTCATAGTGCCTTCCAATACTTGAATAAATACAGAAGATACTTATGATCATGATTAAATTAATAGCGACAACGAAGATGAAATTCCCCTTACTAGAAACAGACTTTTTTTCATTACCATTTTGTAGACATGTAGATCCATCATTACCACTTAGAAATAAAGAGTTATTTATTCCATAAAGAGTATGATGACCTAATGTTATGGTTATCAGACAAAAGATAATAAAGGTGAAGCTGATCAGTAAGGTATTCATAATGTTTCTATCTCAATAATAATTTATTGGCAAATTACTGATGTGGGTTTGAACCCATCATGCCACCCATCCCCATGCCGCTTAATCCCATACCGTGGGAATTCTCACCAGGCGCTTCAACCTTAACCAATTCAACTTCGAAGATTAGGGTAGAGTTGGGAGCAACAGGTCCAACAGTTCGCTCGCCATAGGCAAGTTTAGCCGGGATGGTCAACTTAAAAGTTGACCCTATAGGCATCAATTTTAGGCCTTCTTGCCAACCTTCAATCACAGTAATTAGTGAGAAACGGTTTGGCTCATCACGCTTGTAGGAGTTATCAAATTCGGTACCGTCAACGAGATAGCCCTTGTAGTGCACCGTAACTACATCGTTATCTTTAGGTATTTCACCATCACCCATAGTGATGACTTCATACTGAAGACCCGAATCAGTGACTGTCACATCATCATTATTACGGTTATCTGAAAGATATTTCTGGCCAGCTGCTAAGTTAGCCGCTGCAACTTTGGCAACCTCGGCTTCTCGCGCTAAATTTAATAGTTCAGCACGTTGATTAAGATAAGTAACAATATCTTCATCTGTCAGCTTAGATTCATCTTTCATTGCATCAAGTACACCTTCAACAACGATATCCACATCAATTTCAGCACCGAGCTGAGTCTGACCATAAAGCTGGCTTGATATATAATGACCAAACGAAGCGCCAATACTATAAGACTCTTTTTCAACATCGGTAACTAACTCACTGCTTGCAAAACATTGCACAGAAACAGATAGAGATAGACAAGACGCAATAGCTAATGCATTTTTTTTAAACGTATTCATAAAATAACTCTCATTAATTAACTAAATAATACTTAAGTTTAAACATCCATCTATTATGGTTTTTCAGTCATCCGGTTAGATAACCTCCAGCCGTAGATACCATCAGGCATCTGACGTATCTTGGTATAACCTAACTTGGTAACTGCTCTGGCAGCAATTTCACTCGCGTTACACAAACGGTTTGCACAATAAAAAATCATCACGCTATCTTTATTTTTAGGTAGCAAAGTTTTCCAATCTTTTACATTGAAATAAATAGCGCCTGGAATAAATCCTTCAGCCCACAATTCAAGTGTATTTACATCGAAAAAGTAGACTCCTTCTTTACCCACTAAAGTATCGGCTTCCATCATGGTGATGGTATTTAAGCGATTTTCATAATATTTAGCGGGTGCCATTTCAGAACCACCACCAGCGAAGCTGCTAGTAGATAGTGCAGTTAAACAGAAAGTTAAAATGATTATTCCAAGTACTTTATTCATAATGGTTCTCTTATTTGCTTCGACCCACTCAGATAATTGCAGGGGTCGAAGCAGGATAACAACTCAGTACTTAGTGAGACTTAGCTGAATAGCCAGTACCATCTAAGATTTTCTGAGCTTGGGTAACATAAGTCAGTGCAGCATCTAGACGCTTCTGGCTGTAACGGAAACCGTGAACACCCCATGAACCATCTTTTCTAATGAAGTCAACTGTCTCTTGGGCTTTCTCAGCTAGCATGAGTACCTGAGTCTTATCCTCAATAGATAGCTTAGTGACTTCTAATAGCTGGTCGATACGCTCTAGAGCCTGCTCAACATCAGCAAACACTTGCTTCACAGGGTTTTGCCACTTCATCACTTCACCGTAGATCTCTAGTTGATCTTCGTAGTGCAGACCTGTCTCTAGTTCAGACTGGAATGGGCTGTGACAACCTTTGTTTTCAACATTGTCATGATCAGAGACGGCTGTACGAGCACATGACCACATAAGATCTAGGTAGTTATGGTCTTCTTCGTTCTTAGCTACAGTCCAACCTTTTACAGCTGCATCGCGTGGCTGACCCGTAGGTGGGTTAAGTGTCTTACGCTCTGGGTGAATATCAATCTTCCACATATGCGACTTACGAACGGCATCGAAACCGGCCATATCAGGGAACTGAGTTGCAGTGAAGTTTTCACAGCTACCCATGGCTGGCATGTGACAGCTTTGACAAGTTTGCTTACTGTGAGTGTCGGTATTTTCAGCGATAGTCGCTTGAACTTCATGACAATCAACACATTGCTTCTTAAGTAATGGCTTAGTGAAACCAGATAGGAAGTCACCATCAGTCACTTCATGTGGATCGTGACAAGTCGTACAACGCATGCCTTTCTCGTAGTGAGCTGAAGCAAACATCTGTGAACCTTCTGTACCACAAGATGGACACGCTGACTTCATCTTCACACCGAATGCATACTCCATCTTTTCCTGGCCTTTTTCTGTATCGGCTAGTTCATCGACGAAGTTGAAACGCTGGTGACAACGCTCACAGTTAGACTGCATACCGCCAGTACCACCGTCTAGGTGACCACCTGCGCCATGACACTCTTCACAAGAGATACCTTTAGAAATGGTGTGCTCTTGTAACTTCTTGCTATCACCAAGGGCAGCGAAGTACTCTTCCTTAGATTGGAAGTCAAACTTGAAGGTATGACACATTTCACAATACGAACTAGCAGGTTGAAACAACAGCTCTTTTTCGTACTTAGCCCCGTAAGAGCTCATGCCCCACTGGTGTGAACCTGAGTCACCAAAATCTTCAATAGTCGTTGGGAATTCAGGGATAACCTTATTGATCTTCTTCGCCATCTCTGGGGTCAACCATTCGGCCCAACCACGTGAGAATTGGTTAGCACCGGCAACCATCTTGCCTGTGCCTTCAGAGAGGAGTCCATCACGAATGTGGTAAGTACCACGAACCAGATAGCTATCTAAGAAACCGTACTTAGTACGTGGTGTACCGATAATGGCATACACATCATTAGCTCGGATGCCATCCGGCAACATAGCGGCTTCACTGCCGTAAAGTTTGGCATTTAGATCGCCATTAGGAACTTCTTTATCGGTAATTTCGCTTGGGAAACGGACTACGTTTGCATGACGCGAACGCTGCCATTTCTCATACTGAACCGCGTGACATTCGGCACACTTCTCAGGACCAACAAAATTGTTTGGAAAATCCAGTGTTGATTTAGCACCTAGACGATATTGAACCGCACTTGGACGACCCACACGAGCACTGTACTTAGGGCTGTTACCTGTATCGAGATACTCTTCACCACGATCAGAGATATGGTACTCTCCGATGAGGTTTCCATCTTCGTGGTATTTGAACATTGGGTGGTTATTAAATAAGAAATCAAATAACTCATCTTCCTGAACAATATAATCCTGAAGAGATTTAACACCTTTAGTTTCTTCAGTTCCTGTATAATTCGCTATTGAGTTTTTTGCCGATTCGCCCATTTCAGGTATGCTATTGTATTTGCCGCCAGCGGCACTTACATTGCTAACAGCTCCGAAACAAAACAGCACACTCGCTACTGCTTTTAGTTTCCAGTTCTTCATCATCACTCCTAGTTATAGTAGTTTTTTATCATTCAACTAAGCTTCTCTATTGTTTAGCTGAACAACTTAACAATTGAGTTGACGCTATTGTCCATACCTAAACGATAAAAAAACATGAACTAAAACCATATTTGTGAACATGGAAAACCCAGAGAGGTAAAAACACATAAAAACTCAGTTAAAACAAAGTAATAAAGCCAACCAATTCACCTGTTTTTCAGATGTTTTAGCGTTCTTTTAGATCTAAACAGTTCTAAAAATATCGTGTTCACATATGAAATAATACGAAAGTAACTTTTATCGGCAATAAAGAGTGTAAGGGTCACACAATTGATGGCTAATACACGCTACCCTTAGATAAACTGTGATTAATGATATTCAATCAGTACAACATATCATTGTATTAAAAATAATCTGTAACAACGACACATCAACAAAAACAATAGACACTTTCATTAAACCAAGTGTCTAAAACTGAGATTAATCTTTATGATTCCAGAACTAGGCCTTATATTTTTAATTGTTAGTACAATTACATCTATATTACTTGGCATAATTACACTCGCAGGTTCATATAAACAAAATCATTACCTACTCAGTTATGTCAAAGTATTAACAGGAGTAATGACATTTTCATTATGCGCATCTATTACCTGCTTACTCATTTCCTTTGTTATAGATGACTTCACCGTTGCTTATGTGGCAAATAACTCAAACACACAACTTGCTTTAATCTATAAGGTTGCTGCAATTTGGGGGGGACATGAAGGCTCTATGTTATTTTGGGTCGTCGCTATGGCTATCTGGGGCTGTATCATCACCTTCTCAACTAAATATCAAGATAGGGCTTTTATAAACCGCTTTATCGCTATTTTGGCGTTAGTTATCGCAGGCTTTTGTCTGTTTATGCTATTTACCTCAAATCCTTTTGCCAGACTGCTGCCTAACTATCCAGTCGAAGGTCGAGATCTCAACCCGATTCTGCAAGACATTGGGCTTATTTTACATCCGCCTATGCTCTTCTTAGGCTACGTAGGCCTTGCTATCTGCTTCTCTGGTGCAATTTCAGCCCTACTTGGAGAAGGGTTAACTAAACAAAAAGCAGCCTATTTACGCCCTTGGGCTCTCATTGCATGGATCTTTTTAACCGGTGGTAATGCATTTGGTTCATGGTGGGCTTACAACGAACTTGGTTGGGGAGGTTGGTGGTTCTGGGATCCGGTAGAAAATGCCTCATTTATCCCTTGGTTAGTGGCAACGGCTCTGCTCCACTCTGTCAGCATGACCCATAAACGTGGTCTGTTTGGGTCAACGACGATCTTTCTCTGTATTCTCGCTTTCTCTTTGAGCCTTCTTGGTACATTCCTAGTGAGATCTGGAGTGGTTCAATCTGTACACGCTTTTGCTTCGGATCCAACCAGAGGTGTCTCTATTCTAGTCTTGCTCATTGCTTACTCAGGATCTGCACTCACACTATTTGCTTACAAGACGAGTAACCTTATCTTAAAAGTTGATTTTGCAGCACTCTCTAAAGAGAGCTTGTTATTACTCGGTAATCTACTATTGGTTGCAGCAGCACTTTCGGTCTTACTCGGCACTTGTTATCCACTTATCTATGAAGTTGTTACTGGGGCCACTATCTCTGTCGGCCCGCCATACTTTAACAGCATATTTATTCCAATTGCTGTTTGCGTCTTTATATTAATGGGGCTCACTCCGCTTATTAAGTGGCAGACAGCCTCAGTAATTGCACTCAAGACCCCAGCTATCTTGGCGGTAGTAAGTCTGCTAATTGCCATTGTGTTTACCATCACTAGCCGAGAGACGTTCTCAGTATGGTTACTGTTAGGTGCCTTCTCTGTTCTTTGGGTTATGTCGTGCATAGTACTGAGCTTGGTACTATTTCTAACTAATAAGAATCAGAGTAATTCACTGGGACTACAGGCTAACGATAAGCGAGCTAGAGCTCGATTCTTCGCCATGTGTTTGGCTCATCTGGGGGTTGCGCTATCAGTCTTTGGCGCCACTACCGTATCTAACTTCGAGCAAGAAGAGTTACTCAGAATGGGCCCAGGAAATGGCAAGGAGGTTGCGGGTTACACCTTCGTCTATGAAGAGACACAGCATGTTGATAGGGCAAGCTTTACAGCCATTCAAGCCAAGATAATGGTGCTAGATAAACATGAAAATTTGGTGACCTACATCTACCCGCAGCGACAAACATTTAAAACCAATGCAATGCAGATGTCAGCTGCAGGTATTCACTCTTCACTTTTTGGCGATCTCTATGTCTCTATGGGCACCGCGTTAAGTGAAACTGAATATCTAATCCGCATCAGCTATAAACCCTTCGTCAATTGGCTGTGGATTGGTGCTTTATTTATGATGTTCGCAGGCTGCTTAATGATCTATAGCCTTCGCTCAGTAAGAGAAGAAAAGGTCAGTGATAAAACACCAACCATGGCAAATTTATTATCAAGCAATGAGGTTAAACCATGAAAAGAGCCCCCCTCATAACGGTCACGATATTGCTATCAATGCTATTGGGCTATCTATTACCAGCGAGCGCTAATGCAGATGAAAGAGTAAAGCCCATAGCCGATCCAATTGCCTATACTGCTGACGAGATCCGCGATCTGGGATTAGATATCTCAAAACAACTTCGCTGCCCAAAATCAGTCAATCAAAACTTACTCGATTCACAGGCTCCTATCGCAAGTGAGTTGAAGGCACAGATTTTCTTGATGTTAAATCAAGGCCACAGTGAAGAAGATATCATCACGTTTATGGTTGAGCGCTATGGCGAAAAAATACGTTATATGCCGAGCCTTTCAAGTGGCACCAGTTTACTCTGGCTGGCGCCTTTGCTATTGGTGCTATTGGCTATTCTGAGCGTCTTTTTCTTCATTCGTCCCAAGATGGTAAATAGAGCAGATCAGGTTGAAATATCTCAAATCGATGGAACAAAATCATGATTAATTTTCCTAAAGTAACACCTATGGCATCAATGAAGCTAACCGTGAGTCTTGCACTTACAGCCTCTCTATTTTTAGCCAGCATCGCACCGGTGCAGGCCTCCATTCCAACCACTAAGGTCTATAGCACTGGTGAATCAATAGAGAAGCCAATGATTATGTCTCGATTTATTGAGATGAGCTCAGCAAGGTCGGTTCCCGATGTCTCTTTCATCGATACCGACGGCAATGAGATAAGCCTAAAGCAGTTCAAAGGTAAAGTGGTGATGGTCAATCTATGGGCAACCTGGTGTGCACCGTGCGTTAAAGAGATCCCTCAGATGGAGCAGATCCGTCAGACCAATCTAAACAATAACCTAGTGGTTATTCCGATCTCTATCGATGAAGAGCCTGAACTTGTAAAACCCTTCCTCGCTAAACATGGCTTAGCGGAATATCAAACCTGGCTTGATCCCAAGAAACAGATCGATCAAGTGATGCCTGCGGATGTCGTTCCTGCAACCTACTTTTTCGATGGTTCCGGTAATTTAATTGGCTTCTTACGTGGTTATCTCGATTGGGGAGATAAAGAGGTTCAGCCATATCTAGAAAAGTTAACGGCCAAGTACGCAGGTAAATAAACGCTCGTTTCAATCAGTTCTCACACCGTCCGGTATTTCTATCACTCTTTGGCCGGACGGGTTTTTCTCTATAGCTTCTATGCAGCGTCAACTGGGCGATACTCAAGTATATCCCCAGGCTGACAATTCAGGTATTCACAAATACTGGCTAAAGTTTCAAAACGTACGCCTTTCACCTTCCCCCTTTTTAGCAGGGAAAGGTTGGCCTCAGTAATGCCAATTGCCTTAGCTAGCTCCTTAGAACTGACTTTTCGCACCGCCATCATCACATCTAAATTTACGATTATTTGCATAATTTTCGGGTCCAACACGCTAAAATTAACACTTAAATAAACTCTTTGTTTTCGGCTTCAATCTCTTTGGCGGCCTTCAACAGATAAACGATCAGCAGCATCAGCAAGAGGGTGGTGATGTTTCCGAATTCAAGCCCAAGCTCTATGCTGGTATGTTCGAAAAATTGCTTATGATAGTAGCCAGTCGCTAGTTGTTGAATGATCTCCAGCACCATATCGAGCACCTTCAACCATATTAACCAGAGATAACAGCGCATCGCCTCATTACCAAAAAATTGCCCCTGTTGGAAGTGACTCAACAGACGTTGCAACCAATAAACCCCCACGAACAAGGTGATGAATAGCGGCGCCTGAATGGCCAACAGCACAGCATGGCTAGCACTATCGTGATACCAAAGGTCGAGAAACAACATACTCGTCTCGAAACGTATTTCATCCAGCACCAGATAGCTATAACCCAGATAAACCACCACTGCAGCCGTAGCCACTAACACCACTCCCCTGAAAAAACCGCTGATCTTCATCAACTTCTGCATGTTCGCGTTCATTGCCACAATCATTCCCTTATCTCGATTTTCACCGATTATACCAGACAGAAACATTTCATCATAAAAAAACATTTAATTATCGTTTTACAACAATTAATTTATGTATTAGTTTAATTAGCAATTCGTGAACAACTGATTTATTGATAAGACAAATAGACATCAGAGCTGTTATTTAAAGGAATGAACGATGAAGACACATAAGATTTTACCTAGCCTACTCTCGACAGCGCTCGCCGCGAGCTTGTTTATTACAGGCTGCTCACAGACCCCATCACCAACCAGCTTGCCAGCTCAGGTCGCTATCCAAGATCAAAATCAGCAAGTTCAACTGTTACCTGTTGAAACCTTTTTCAACGAGCAAGGGATCAGCGGACTCAAGAGCTCCAGTGACGGAAAATGGTTAGCCTTTTTCAAAGAGTATCAAGGCGCGAAAAACATCTATTTGATGGCAGCAGGCGCAGATTTAGATCAAGCCTTCCCTATTACCACCTCAAAAGATCCGATTAACAGCTTCCGCTGGTCACACCAAGGCAATGAGATCTTCTTCCTTAAAGATACCAGCGGTAATGAAAATACCCAGATCTATAAACTCTCTCTGGACACGAGTCAGCCTAAACCAGTAGCGAACATCACAGCACTAACCAGTAATACAGACATCAGATATGACCTACTCAAGCAACCAAAAGATAAGCCCAACACCTTGGTTGTCATGTCGAATCAAGATAATCCTCAGCAGATGGATCTCTTTCGCCTGAATATCGATTCCGCAAAAATAACCAATATTTTTTCTAACACCTACGGCTTCTCCTCCATAGAGACAAACCAGCTAGGCGTTCCGGTACTCGGCACCAGCAGTAACCCGGACAATACTTCTGATCTCTACGCCAAGATTGCTGGAGAATGGACTAGCCTGATCAAGACCCAATTTGGTGAGAATATAGATATTCTTAGCTTTGACGAAGATAACAACTTGGCCTATCTCCGTGCCAACATCCAAGGACGAGACAAGCTACAACTGCTACGCCTCAATATGACCACAGGTAAAATCATCACTCTACATCAAGATCCCCTGGATGAATCTGATGTTTATGATGTGCTCTTTAACGATGAAGGCGCACCACTGGCCGTCTCCTATTATGGCGGTCGTTTACGCACTTACCCGCTGGATGATACCTTTGCTGGCAACTGGCAGAAAATTAACGACCACTTCACTCAAGATGTGGAAATAACCATCACAGATAGAAACGAGAAAACCGGTCTGTGGCAGCTACATACCGCCAGCGATGTCGATATGGGTAGTGACTATCGCTTCGATGCCAAAACAGGACTGGTGAGCCTGTTACTTGAACAAGAAGCATCGATTAATCCTGAGCTGCTATCAAAGCGCCAGTCCATCACCTACCTGGCGCGAGACGGTGTCAGCGTACAAGCCTACCTGACCTTGCCTAAGGGTCAGAGTAAAAACCTGCCAACGGTTATTCTTCCCCACGGCGGTCCTTGGGCCCGTGATTACTGGACCTTAAGTTCAGGCTATTTCAACCCTATCGCTCAGTTATTAGCGAACCGAGGTTACGCCGTACTGCAGCCAAATTTCCGCGCATCGACCGGTTTTGGTAAACGCTTCCTCAACCTAGGTAATAAGAACTGGGGCACTGGCAGCATGCAAGACGATCTGACTGATGGCGCTAATTACCTTATCGACCAAGGCATTGCCGATAAGCAGCGTTTAGGGATCATGGGCGCATCTTACGGTGGTTATGCAGCCCTTGCAGGTGCGACCTTTACCCCGGATCTTTATCAGGCAGTGATCTCCTACGTCGGGCCTTCGAGTCTTATCACCTTACTCGAATCATTCCCGCCACACTTTCGTCCATACCTTGGACAGTTCTACAGCGCGGTAGGCGATCCTGAAATAGCTGCCGATAGAGAAGATATGTTGGCACGTTCACCCATTAAGTTCGTCGATCGCATCAAGGCACCGCTAATGTTAGTGCAAGGTGCTAACGACCCTAGAGTCACCCAGCTTGAGTCCGACAATATCGCTCGGGTGATGTATAAGCAGAACTTGCCAGTAGAATACATTTTGGCAAAAGACGAGGGCCATGGATTTAGGAAGCGCGACAATAAGCTAGCCTATATCGTTGCCATGGAGCAGTTCTTTGGTGAGCACTTAGGTGGACGAGTGGATAAGGCCGTCACTCCAACGCTTGCCACTCACCTAGATACGCTCAAGGTTGATGTCAGCCAGTTATAATTCAACGCAGAGCCTAACATCCAGATGTTAGGCTCTTAAAACTACAGTTTGCGATGCAATATAACTTGAGAGAGAAGAAAAAGTCACAACATAGAGATATACACTTGTCTATTTCAGTAAAAGCTTGTATAAATTGCATCCATAAAACGACTATGAATTACCATCAAAATGCTTTCAACCAGAGCGATCATCATTGCACTATTCCTATTGATATTTAGTTGCGAAATAGCGGCTATTTCAGCAGAAACTAAAGGGCTGGAATTGGGGGTAAATAGTCAGCTTCCTCACTGCTCAATCTTAAATAAGCACAGCACAAACGACGCATTTAAGCAGGCTGAAATTCAGCTGGTATCATTCCCTATACTCTATGCTTTAACAAATAATAAAGCCTTCATTTCATCGCCAACGGAGGCAAAGCTCAGGTTTACACACTCCTTACAGGCTATTTACTCTATTGCATTGATTTCAATTCTTATTTTTCTATTTATAAAGTTAAAATCAAAGCGAAGAGAGCATCTAAACGCAGCAAAAACAGTGCGAGAATCAGAGGAGAGGTTGAAGCTCGCTTTATGGGCATCAGGTGATGGAATGTGGGATTGGCACATTGAAAAAAATCAAGTATTTAGAAGTAATATCTCCAATCCAATTCTGCTAGGAAATAATGTTAAGACACTCCTCAATATTATTCACCCGAAAGACAGACCCAAAGTCGAAAATTTACTTGAAGCACACCTCACAGGAAAAACCGTATTCTTTGAAGCTGAGTACCGAATAAAGAATGAAGATGGTAGCTGGATGTGGTTACTAGATAGAGGTAAGGTCACCGAAACAGATAATCAAAATAGGGCCGTTCGAATGACCGGAACCCTGAGAGATATCACCGCCAAAAAGCAGACTGATAACACTCTGAGATTATCGGCACAAGTGCTCGACAGCATGAGAGAAGCGGTTATTGTTGGCGATAATAACCATCAAATCATCTCAGTGAATCCTGCTTTTACTACTATTACAGGCTTTTCATTTGAAGAGGTGCTCAATAAGCATATTCTTGACTTTGCATCGAATAAGAAAGCCTTCTCACAATACCGAAAGGTCCAGCGTGAGCTGTCTACAAACCATTACTGGTCTGGTGAAAGTACCATAGTCCATAGTGATGGTCGTCAGATCCCGACCTGGCTTGAGGTCACTAAAATAGATGATCACCACGGCAACAATGATTATTTCGTTGCCGTTTTTAACGATATTAGTGCACGTAAAAAAGCCGAGGAGGATCTGCGGTTTTTAGCTAATTATGATGCCTTAACAGGCCTACCAAACCGCAGCTTATTCCAAGATAGAATTCAACATGCGACTAAGCAAGCGAACAGAACAAACAGGCTTGTGGCGCTGCTGTTTATCGATTTAGACCGCTTCAAGTATATCAATGACTCTATGGGTCATCATGTTGGCGATCAATTGCTTAAGTCTGTTGCACAACGGCTCAGAAATATTGTTAGACAGGGAGACACCGTCGCTCGAATAGGGGGAGATGAGTTTACTATCATTTTAGAGAACCTGAGTAAGCAGAGCGCTGCCAAGCAGGTATCAGATAAAATTATTCAAGCCTTTAATACCCCCTTTACCCTAGAGGGCAACCAATTTTCAGTCTCATCATCGATTGGTATCAGCCTGTACCCCAATGATGCTAATAGTAGTGAAGAGTTAATAAAGTTTGCCGATACCGCCATGTATCACGCTAAATCTCAGGGACGCAATAACTATCAATTTTACCTACCGGAGATGAACGAGGTCGTATCTCGCCATGTACAGATTGAAGCGGGCTTAAAACAAGCGATAGAACGTAATGAACTCTACCTAGTCTATCAACCCAAATATACTATCCGCGAACATAAGATAACCGGTTTTGAGGCACTACTACGCTGGCATTCGACTGAGTTAGGTAGTATTACTCCCATGGAGTTTATTCCCGTTGCAGAAGAGATAGGTATGATTGAAAAGATTGGCCATTGGGTGTTAAACCAGGCTTGCCAACAGCTCTCTGCCTGGCATCAAATGGGATATACAGAACTAAACATTGCCGTCAATTTATCAGCAAAACAGCTCAAAACGGATCTGGTCTCTATCGTTGAAGTTGCACTCGGGGTGGCTAACCTGCCCGCCTCAGCGTTGGAATTAGAAATAACAGAGTCAAGCATCATGAATAACCCCGCAGATGCAATCACCATTTTTACTCAACTAAAGACATTAGGTATTGCACTTGCCATTGATGACTTTGGTACAGGCTATTCAAGCTTAAGTTATCTAAAACGCTTCCCCGTTGACACTCTGAAAATCGATAAAGAATTTATTCACGATATCGACAGTCAACAGGCTGATGCCACCATAACCACAGCCATTATCGCAATGGCAAAAAGCTTACAGCTCGAGGTCGTCGCCGAAGGTGTTGAAAATCAGCAACAGCTTGAACTGCTAACGCTACAAGAATGCGATCAAGTCCAAGGATTTCTCTTTAGTAAGCCGCGAAAAGCAACAGAATGCACCGAACTACTCAGGGCGGCAGCTGGTGCTATATAGATATATGGGAATACCAAGATATTGTTTGACTCTATAAACAAAAAAAGCGCCGCAGCGCCTTTTTATTATCAATGTTCAATTTAAACGGGTGAAACGCGCTGCACCTGCTTAATCCAACCCGATGGGCCTTCAATATTACCCTTCTGTATATCTGTTAACACCTGATATATACGACGAGTGTTATCACCTACATGGCCATCACCCACAGTAATGACGCGGTTATCTTCGAAGATATACGAGCCTACAGGAGAGACTACAGCCGCAGTACCAAAACCACCCGCTTCGATGATCTCACCAGACTCAATATCGGCAATAAACTGATCTAGCATTACAGTCTCTTGGCGAACTTCACAGCCTAGCAGCTCACCAAGATCTAAAATCGACTCAGAGGTTATCGACTTTAAGATAGTGTCGGTGAACTTAGGAATGATCACTGTGCCATCTTTTAAGATATGGAAGTGATTCATTGCACCCACTTCTTCGATCTGTTTATTGCTTGCATCTAAGTACAAGACTTGAGCCGCGCCATATTCGGCTGCAGCCTTACCGGCTTTTAATGACGCCGCATAGTTACCCGCAGCTTTCGATGCCCCTGTTCCACCAGATACTGCACGATGGAAACGCTCGCTAATAAGCAATCTGATCGCTTTATCGAAGCCATCAGAGTAATAAGGACCACTTGGGCTTAAGATCACACAGAAAGTGTACTGTTCACTTGGGCTGACCGATAATCTGTCTTCGGTAGCGAAAATAAACGGTCGAATATAGAGACAGGCATCTTCCTGCATCGGAAACCAGAGTCTATCAACATCAATAAGCGCGTTAATTGCTTCTAACTGCATCTCTTCAGGTAAACCAGGAATACAGATAATATCGGCAGAGCGGTTAAGACGTTCAGCGTTCTTATCTAAACGGAAAGTGTAGATCTCACCATCATCATGCCTAAATGCCTTCGCACCTTCGAATACTGACTGGCCATAATGCAGTGCAATGGCACCGGGTGCGATTTGGAACGGTCCATAAGGGACGACTCTTGGATCACGCCACTCGCCATCGCGATAATCCATCAAAAACATATGATCGGTTCTGAGGTTACCGAAGCCCACATTAGTTTCAGGCTCGAACTGTTCAGTACGGCGCTCAGACGCAGATTTTAAATTATAGTTTATTTGCATTGCATACCACCTTGATTACTGAATAAGCAGCCTATGGAGGAGAGGCAATAAAGTCAAGTGGAATGGGGCTTACCTAAAATAGATTCCGCTAATTTATTAACAAAATACAAGCTCACAAAGTAAGGCTGAATCGCAATGATAGGATTAGAGGCTAGCGCTCTTATCTCGGCTATTTGAAGCCTTGCCGATTGATGTGCAATTCTCACAACTTCTAATTTGCTTATGCCCTTTATCCAAAAACTCACAAATTCGTGCAGACAAGTCTGTCATCATCTCTTTAGTGATTGGGCGGCGCCATCGATATTGATTCATAATACGGCTGATATGCCGATAGCCTAACTCATCACTCGCTATAAGGTACTCATCATTCATTAGCTTACTTTCAAAGGAGGATGCCGCCCCGGCAAGGAAGAAATACAACGACTGAGTTAAGTCTCGAACATCGATTTCGGTAGCCTCTAGCTCATCACTCTTTACAGCCTCCTCTAGCGGTCCTCGAATGCAACTCCAAAACAGGTTAACCCGATTACGCAGCACCTCTATTTTATCTGCACTCGCTAATTGCCAAAACATACTATTTATAGACACAACTCTCAATATATTAAATATTGGGCTACGCTTAACAACTTCAAATGTAAATAAGATCGCAAGCACTGATTTCTGCTGAATATTTAGACTTGGATTTTCACTTATAAAAATGGGTATTTGACTCGAGATTGTATTGCGTAAAAATAGGCAAGCTAATACATCCTCTTTAGATTCAAAATATTTATAAAGTGTATTAGTTGAACAGCTAGCCCCCTTAGCTATCTGAGCGAACCTAAAAGACACAACACCTTGATTACTAATCAATTCCTCAGCGATATCTAATAACTGATTACATCTTGATGAATCACATTTACTGGTAGGACATTTCACAAACAGACCCGGTAACAGTTACTTTTAGATATTTTTATTTATATTCAATGTTATTAATACATAAAAGAAACATTTTCTTGAAGTCCCCCACAAAAATCTTTATCCTCTATTCCTAAGTGTGATTTAGCGCATGTTTGAATAAAGCGACTAAGCATATTGTTACCCCAAGTTAATCGGAGATAACAATATGCAAACAAGACGTTCATTCTTAAAGTTTGGTGCTGGAGCTGCAGCCGTTGGTGCACTCGCTCCCCTCACTGTCAGTGCTAATTCATCTGATGTTAAATGGCATGAAAAGCATGAAATTGTCATCGTTGGATCAGGATTCGCTGGACTTGCAGCAGCGGTCGAGGCTGGCAAGTTAGGGGCTAAAGATATCCTGGTAATCGAAAAACTCGGTGTCTATGGTGGTAATAGCACCCTCAACGCTGGCCAAGCCTGTTTCGCCAATACCGATCTACAAAAACAACTAGGTATCGAAGACAGCGCCGAACTCATGGTGCAGGACCAACTCAAGTCCGGTCGTGGTTATGCCAGCGAAGAGTTACTCAAACACAGTGCCGAGCTGGGCCCATATATCTATCAACTAACCAAAGATTGTGGCTGTGTTTATCGCGATCACATCATCAACACGGGTGGCACCAGTGCAACCCGTAGTCACCAAGTAGTAGAGCGTAGTGGCGCTGGCTTCATTCGACCTATGCTAAAAACTGCACGCAGCTATGGCGTTAAAACTAAAACTCGTCATAAGTTCGAACACTTAATCACGGCTGCTGATGGCACAGTACTTGGAATTCAAGTGCGCAAGGACTACCACTTTGGGCATGAAGATTCTGGCACGCTCATTAACATTAAAGCCGAAAAAGGTGTGCTGATTGCCACCGGTGGTTTTGGCGCAAACGTCGCCTTCAGACAAGCCTTAGACCCAACACTCGGTAATGAAGTGGGTTGTACCAATGCTCGTGGTGCGACCGGAGATGGCCTCATCGCCATGCTATCCGAAGGCGCTATGCCCGTACATTTAAGCTTTATCCAGTCGGGCCCTTGGGCGTCGCCTGATGAAGGTGGATTCGGTTACGGCGCAGGTTTCTCACTGTATAACTTCCCACATTCTATCGCTATCGACCGTAATACGGGCCAGCGTTTCATGAATGAAACCGCCGATCGTAAGACTCGTGCAGATCTAGAGGTTCAGCGTCGCGATAAAGATGGCAAGCCAAACCCAGCCCTACTCATCGCACCAAAACATGAAGCACAAAAAGATCCCTCTATGGAAAATGTGCTTCGTTATAACGTTGCCTGGGAATTTGACAGTGTTGACGCCATCGCCAAGCATTTTGAACTACCGACAAAGCAGCTTAAAAAACAAATAGATGACTGGAACAAATACGTTAAAGCTGGTGAAGACCCTCAGTTTGGCAAACGGATGAACATGAGTACAGGTATCTACCTTACCGCACCATTTATCGTACAGCGACTATGGCCAAAGGTTCACTATTGCCAAGGCGGGATTCAGATCAACACCAAGGCTGAAGTGATCGCCGCCAAGAATGGTCAACCAATTAGAAAATTATACGCGGCAGGCGAAGTCTCTGGTGGTGTACATGGTGTAAGTCGTTTAGGCGGATGTTCAACCCCTGAATGTATGGCATTTGGTGTTACTGCAGCGCGCTCGATGATGAAGGCATAAGGAAAAGAAAATGAAACTACTCAATACACTACTTGTGCTCACCTTAGGCGCTTGCCTAGCAGTCTCGGCGCAAGCCCGCGATAAGCGTGACTACCACGAGATGGTTTATGACTCAGGTTGTAAAACCTGTCATGACCAGGGGCTAAAGAGCTTTCCATCAGATGAGTCTTGCCTGCAATGCCACGACATGGCTGAGCTAGCAGAACAGACAAAACGTGAAGGTCACGATGCTAAGCAAAACCCCCATGACAGCATGCACTATGGCCAAGAAGCTCCCTGTATGGAGTGCCATGGTGAGCACACCAAGAAGCAGGCGCTATGTATGGATTGCCATAACTTCGATTATCCCAAATTCAAATAATCAGTATCAGTTTATCTCGATAGAAACATGGAGTAGCTAAGGCTGCTCCGCAAAAAAAATCACTACATAATATTAATAAGTTAAGGAAATGATGATGAAAAAATTACTCGTAGCTTCGGCTATTCTTGTCACAGGGTGTGCCGTTGCCGGCGATAAGCCAGCCGATCAGCCTTGGCATAACGCCCAGCCTACGCTTTCTACAATTAACGCACCGACCAAAGTCATGCCTATGGTGTGTAAACAAGAGCAAGCTATGGCTTATCTTAAAGAGCTTAAGTCGGGTGAAAAAGATATTTACAACATCAAGTCAAACGATCACGGCGGCAAAGGCGCAAATGACTCTGGCTGGTTAACTTGGCGTGTTGATGACCCAAGCAACTTGATCCCATGCCCAGCAGGTGGCGCATCTGCGACTGAAGTTGGCATGTGTTGGAAAGAGCTTAACGATGAGCCAACGGTTATCGGTTTAGTGCGTGTTGCACCTGGTACTGCAGCGCCGCATTACCATCGTGAAATGGAATGTTACTACGGTATCAGTGGTGCTGGTCTGACTTGGTCACAAGAGCGTATGCAACCATTTGGGCCTAAAGACTATATTGAGATCCCAAGTAAAGCGATGCACTACACGCCTAACACATTTGACGACCAAGACTTGATCTACATGTACTGGTTCCCACTCGATGGCAAGTTCTCAACCTTCAAGTACCAGTGGCCACAAGATGTAGGTCCAGGTGAGCAGCTGATGTTTGATTTCATTCCATACACTAACTCTAAACTTGTCCGTTCAGGCAACGGTGGTTACGGGTGGGATGTGGTTCAAAAATCTAAGTAATCAAACTTAACTCTAGAGAGTGAGGCCAGCTCAGCTGGCCTTATCAAATACTATGAAAACACTAATTTTGGCTCTTAGCTTACTCTTTAGCCCAGCCCTTTTAGCCGAAGAGGCGATATCGATCCTTTGGAATAACTTGGCTCCAGGGTCTGCTGGCTTAGCGGTAGAAACCAATGTCAATCTAGAGCTTGATGGTAAAAAAGTGATTATCCCGGGTTTCGTGGTGCCACTAGATGGCCAAAAAAGTGGCTATACCAAGCACTTCTTATTAACGCCACAACAGGGCGCCAGTGTCCACACACGGCCTTCCCCGCCAAACCAATTGATCCATGTCGCGTTCGATGTCCCCATCAAGATACCCGATCTGCAACAACCTATGTATATCGCCGGGATCTTGAGCGTGAAGAGTGAACAGGCAGGTTTTGCAAAAACTGGTTACCAGATGAAAGGCATCGAAGCTATCGCGTATCCGGTGCAAGTCAGCATGCCAAATGCAAGCCATAGAGCACCGACACGAATTCGTTAAGTCACAAATAAAATACAAAGGTAATGATGATGAACAAGACACTCTTTGCGCTTTCAGCCCTATTTGCTGCGATAACAATGACAGGCATAACAGCGCCTGTCATGGCCGATACTCAATCTGAAAATGGTATCAATATCGGCGGCGCGGTACGTGTTAACTACGCCTATAAGGATTATAGCGAAGCCTCTAAAGACAAAGGTGGTGATTTCACTTTCGATATGGCCGCGATTAAATTTAACGGTAAACTCGATGACTGGGGCTTGGCGGCCGAATACCGTTTTACCGCCAGCACTGATTATATCAAGTACGGCTATGCCTATTACGACATGACCCCCGACTGGCAACTACAATTTGGTATCAACAAGGTTCCCTTCGGTAACCGTGAATTTATCTCCAACAGCTTCTGGTTCGGTATTCCTTATTACTTAGGCTTCGAAGATGATCATGACATAGGTGTTAAGGCTACCTATGAAAACAATGGTTGGCATACCGATATGGCTTTTTACAAGAGTCCTGAATATGGCCCAACTGAAAACAAGCGCTACGCTGCTGACCTCTATTCAGGCACCATAAATGGTACCGAGTATCACAACGAAGAGACTAATCAGCTCAATCTGCGCCAGACTTATACCCTTGAACATAACGGTGGCAGTACTGAGTTAGGAGGATCGATTCAATACGGACAAATTTATAACAGTGATACTGGTAATAACGGTGACCGCTATGCCATCGCCGCCCACCTAAACAGCAACTTTAATGGCTGGAATCTACAGCTACAGGCGATGCAATATGAATACGATGCTGCTGACGCCCTTGACCCGAATAAAATCGGCATATCAGTCGTCAGCTGGCAATATGAAATTGCCACCAAAGGCCAGGTCTATAGCGTTAACTTAGCTAAGAGCTTCCCAACCGACTGGGGTAGCTACAAGGTGTATAACGACTTTGGTTTGATGACACCCGATGTGGAAGACAGTGACTATGATGACAGTTTGCAAAATGTCACCGGCGTCGCCATTGCAGCGGGTCCGACCTATACCATGTTCGATATTATCTTAGGTAAAAACATGACCTTCTCAACCGCCAACAATGATCATGTTGGTCTACCAGAAACTGGCGATGACTGGGACCTTAGGGTCAATGTTAACTTCGGTTACTATTTCTAGTCACTGTAAGAATAAGCTCTGCATTGACGCTAGAGCTTTAGGCTCAGATCTGTTCCCATCAGAGCCTAGTACCCTTGATATAAACTTTAGGACCGGCTCACAATTCAAGCACATCACATCGACATTTTGGTCCAGCCCTTGGTGAAAACCGAGGGCTTTTTCTATTGAGAATAAAAACTTGTGCAAACACACAAGCGGACAAACCCAGAAAATTTATTCGCGGCAGTCATCACAACACTAAACATGCAAATAAAAAACAATATAAAGCAACAATTTAGAAAATTCTAAATAATCGACTACTCTAACTCGGACAAAAAAATGTTAAATCGCCTCTCTATCGTACAAAGGATCTGGTTGCTGTTAATTTTTGTGGTGATCGCGTTTATCGTAAGCTCCGGATATGAGGCCTTTAGCCAGAAATCACGGATGCTGACAGAGCGAAAAGCAGAAATTAGCAGCGTCGTTAATGCTGGAATGTCCCTGCTCAAGCGAGCACAAGAGTCTGTCGAGCGGGGAGAGATGACTCTTTCTGAGGCTCAGAAGATGGTGAAGTCTGAAATTTCTGCCATGCGATACAGAGGGCAAGACTATCTATGGATTTTTGACACCGACGCAAAACAATTGGCCCATGGCACCAGCCAGAAAGATGTGGGTAACAATCTGATTAATTTTACCGATCCTAATGGGAAAAAAGTCTATGTCGCCTTCCTCGATGTGATACGCAGAGGCGGCGAAGGTTATGTCGATTATGTGTGGACCAAGGCCGGCTCAACAACTCCCGAGCCCAAAGTCAGCTTTGTTAAGTTATACCAGCCCTGGGGCTGGATATTGGCAACGGGCGTCTATACCGATGATATCGATACCGAATTTAACCAACACATTAAAGAAAAATTGATGTTTTTCGGCTTGCTTCTGACAATGATTTTCTTCGCATCCATGCTTGTCATTCGCTCGATCACTCGCCCGCTAAACGCTACAACGAGCGCAATGGAAGAGATTGCTCAAGGAGATGGCGATCTAACCATCAGGCTCGCGGTATCGAGTAAGGATGAGCTGGCGCAATTGGCCACTGGATTTAACCAGTTTGCCGAAAAGGTTCGCCAGATCATAATCGAGATGCAGCAGAGCCAGACAGTCCTGGATAGTGCCACAGGTGAGATGTCGGTGATCACTAGCCGCTCTAGAGAACTGCTTACCCAGCATCAACATGAGAACCATCAGGTCGCGACCGCTATCCACGAAATGAGTGCGACCATCACAGATGTCGCCCGCAACGCCGCCGATGCAGCAAAGTCGGTACTAATCGTTCAAGACAGGGCATCGAAAGGCAATATTCTGGTTGAGGATAACATCAGCTTCATCAATGAGCTATCCGATACAGTTCATCAAATAGTGGCCGCAATGAATGGCATAAAGCAAGAGGCACACGACATCAGCAGTATCTTAGATGTCATTAAATCGATTGCAGATCAGACTAATCTATTGGCACTCAATGCAGCCATAGAAGCAGCCAGAGCCGGTGAGCATGGCCGCGGTTTTGCCGTGGTCGCCGATGAGGTACGCACCTTAGCCATGCGCACTCAGCAGTCGACACAAGATATTGAACGTATGATCCTTAGTATGCAGACTCGAGTCGAAGATGCGGTTCACACCATAGACTTAGGCAGACAAAAAGCAGACTCGAGTGTTCAGCAGGCAAAACTCACCGCAGCAGCCTTTGGCGACATTAGCGCCGATATTGACGTGGTCGCCGATATGAATACTCAGATAGCCTCGGCAACCGAAGAACAGAGTGTGGTAGTTGATGCCTTGCATCATAATATCGAAAATATCAGAGAGGCATTCGATGAGTCGGCTCAGGGAGCTCAGCAGATAGAGGTAGCCGGGCAACAACTGCAGGAGTTGGCTACGGATATATCATCGACGCTGGGACAGTTCAAGGTATAGGCCACAACCTGCTCAGAAAGGTACTAAAGACAGCCTTCGATTCGAATCGAAGGTTTTTTTATTTAAACCGTTTAGCCCAACTATATTGACCCATAAATTTTGTAAGACCACGATAGAAGGTCTCTCTTCGGCTAACGAGAAACTCATCTCTTCATGTCGATTGCTACACAAAGGAATTATTCATGAGCTTTGTGATCCACGTCATAGAAACATTAGAGTAATAATTTGTAACCCAATATAGAATTCATTTCACATTTTTATCGCTAACAAGTCTGAAGAAATACAGCGAGATAAACGAGCCTAAACGCCCCTTGAAAGAATATCGGTAACTCAGTAATTAACAATATTTAGCTCGCTCCCCCAAAAAACCAATCCTACTCTCTCAAGGTGTTAACGACTCACCTAAAGCTAAGTATAAAGCTGGTGGCTCAAGGCGTGACATATACCAAATCTCGCTCCATGTGATGTAACAGGCCTTAAAAATAGAAAATTAAAATAAACAGTAATAAGAGTAAATAGGTAATGATGATGAAAAAAACCACCAAGTTCATGTTGTCGATGGTGGCAACAGCGATAGCACTCTCAAGCTCTGCAGCTTATGCAGAAACTCAGGAAGATGGCATTAACATTGGCGGCGCTGTGCGCGTCAACTACGCCTACAAAGATTACAGTGAAGAGTCTAAAAATAAAGGTGGCGATTTCACTTTTGATATGGCCGCGATTAAGTTTGATGGTAAGAAAGGGGACTGGGGCTTAGCCGCTGAGTACCGCTTTACCTCGAGTACTGATTACATAAAATATGGGTACGGATTTTATGACATAGATCCAGAGTGGCAGCTACAACTAGGTATCACTAAGGTGCCATTTGGTAACCCTGGATTTATCTCCAATAGCTTCTGGTTCGGTATTCCTTACTACTTAGGTTTCGAAGATGACCATGATGTGGGCGTTAAAGCCATCTATGAGAGCAATGGCTGGCAGACAGATTTAGCTTTCTTCAAAAATGCCGAATATGGTCCAACAGAAAACAAGCGTTACTCTACCGATCTATATAGCGGTACGATTGCAGCTAGTGGCATCGAGTATCACAACGAAGAGACTAACCAGTTCAACGTGCGCCAAACCTATACCACCGAGTATGCGGGTGGCTCAACCACACTCGGTGGATCAGTGCAATATGGTCAGATCTATAACAGCAAAACCGGTAACAATGGCGACCGCTATGCTGTGGCACTGCACCTAGACAGCAGCTATCAAGGCTGGAACTTGCAGCTACAGGCTATGCAATATGAATATGACGCTGCGGATGCTGTTGATGCAAATAAGATCGCGGTATCGGTCGTCAGCTGGCAATATGAGATAGCGTCGAAAGGTCAAGCCTATAGCGCCAACATAGCTAAAACCTTCAATACCGATTGGGGTAGCGTAAAGTGCTACAACGATTTTGGGTTAATGACGCCAGACGTTGCTGATGATTATGCCGACAGCATGCAAAACGTGACAGGTTGTGCCATCTCTGCTGGCCCAACTTACACTATGGTTGATTTTATCATGGGCAAAAACATGACCTTCGCAACCGCTAACAATGATCATGTTGGCCTGCCTGAAATTGGCGATGATTGGGACAAACGTGTAAACGTTAGCTTTGGCTATTACTTCTAAAGAAGATAGATATTAGAGCGATGCCGACCCTACTTTAGCCGAGTACCCCCTAGTTAGCCTTAGGTTTAACTTGGGTTTCAGAGCATCAGATCTAGCATATCGACAGCTTAGAACCAGCCTTCGACTTCAATCGAAGGCTTTTTTCTTTAAACTGTTTAGCCCGCTAACCGTACTAGCCGGCTGCATTGAGTCCCACCATTTTTGCTCGCGTTAGCGAGTGTACTACACGCGGCGCAACTCATATGGTCACGATAATGTTTATTAAAAAATGAAATAGTCTGAGCCTCAAGAGAATCGAATAACTCTGGGGTTAAAGGTTTAACCCAGCGGTATTGGCCCATTAGTTTCGCAAGATGGCGATAACAGGTCTCTCTTCGATTAGAGAGAAATTCAGGCGCTATAAGCTGACTCTCAAATTGGGTCAAACAGCCTGTTAGATAGAAGGTGATCCCTTGAACTAACTCCTTAACCTGCAATGGGGTCGCCTCCAGCTCACCACGCTCAACGGCAGAGTTTAACGAATCAGTAAACCAACGCCAAAATGTGTTAATACGCTTCTTAAATCGCTCAACTTTTTCATCACTTGCCAGCTGCCAAACCATGGTATTGACTGACACTGAGCGTAATGTAAAGAAGCTCTTACTGCGCTTGATTGTCTCAAAGGTAAATAGTATCGGCAGAAGCACCTTCTCCTGTGCGGTTAACTCAGGATGCATGTCAATAAATTGTGGTAAGTGATTAGACGTAGCACTGCGTAAAAAAAGACAAACAAGGACATCCTCTTTACGCTCAAAAAGTTTATAAAGCGTTCCGGTAGAGCAGCCAACCTCTTTTGCCAGTTGTGAAAACTTGAACGATACAACGCCTTGAGTCTCAATAAGGGACTCGGCAGCATCGAGGATCTGGTTACATCTAATGATAGATAGAGGCTCAGTTGGGCATTTCATCGTCACGGTCTCAAAATGGGCTTGGCGTGAGTATGCTGATATGTCCTATAGCTGAATAGCACAGAAAGATGCAATAGAGATGCACTTCACAACATAAAGCAATTATTAAAAGGCTTTGTGAGTCACTTCATAGAAACATTACAGCAATAATTTTTAACCCAATAAAAAATCCATTCAACATTTTTGATGCTGATCACCCAGCTCTGGCTGGGTCGAGAAAACTTATTCGAGACTTGCTTCACGAATAAGTTTGCCACTCAAAAAAAGCCGTGACTTAGTTCACCTTTAGCTAGGTCTATAGCCTCTATCTTTATCCCATTGAGTATAGAGGACAGAAAAATGCACAACAGACGAAATTTTTTAAAGCTGAGTGCCGGCGCCACCTTAGGTGGAATTGCAGCAGCAATACCCGTAGCAGCATCAGCCAGCGAATGTAAAGCCATCAATTGGGACGAAACCACCGATGTACTAGTTATCGGCTCAGGCTTCGCAGGCTTATCGGCAGCACTAAATGCTAAGCGCCAAGGCGTGGGTTCGGTGCTTGTACTTGAAAAAATGCAGGTGATTGGTGGTAACTCGGCGATCAATGGTGGCTGGCTTGCGATCCCAAAAAATCCAACTCAACTAGCCCAAGGCGTGAATGATGACTCACCAGAAGAGTTAGTGAAAGATCAACTCATCTCCGGCCGTGGTATGCAAAACGAAGCGGCATTGCGTCAAATCGCTAACCGCGCTTTAGATGCTTACGAACTATGCATCGGCACAGGGGTTAAATTCCGCGACGGCTTCAACATTCAGGTCGGTGGACACAATAAGGCTCGCGCTATTCGTACCCAACACGGTACCGGTGGGGATATCACCACCAAGTTATATGAGGCAGGTGTAAAAGAAGGCGTTGAGTATCGTCTGCAGCACTACATCGAAGATTTCATTATGGATGGTCAGGAAATTATTGGCGTTAAAGTTCGTCAGAATTACCGTTTTCCCGATTTAAAAACAGGTAAAAGCATCTATATCAAGGCCAATAAAGCGGTAGTGCTCGCCAATGGAGGATTTGCTCGTAATTTAGCGCTACGTGCCGTCGTCGACCCATCATTGGATCCAAGCTTAGATTGCACCAATGCACTTGGGGCTACCGGTGAAGTCACCTTAACGGCAATGGCCCATGGCGCGCTGCCAGTACATATGAACCTGATTCAAACTGGTCACTGGGGTTCGCCAGACGAAGGCGGTTTTGGTTGGTCAAATGCCCTTTTATCTATTGGCTGGCATCAAGGTATCTCAGTAAGCGTCCTAAACGGCAAACGTTATATGGATGAGCGAGCCGATAGAAAAACCTGCTCTGAAGCCATAATGAAAAACCGCAATGCCGATGGCAGCCCAGCCTATCCTGTCGTTTTCTTCAATCACGATGACTATATCGGCGATGACCGAGTAGTACGCGCCGTTCGTGATGAGATGGCATGGGAAGTCGATAGTTTAGAGCAGATGTCAAAGCAGTTTGATATCCCGCTTGCAACGCTTAAGCAAACGGTAGCCCAGTTTAACCAGCAAGTAGAAACACGTAACGACCCACTATTTGGCCGCAAGATGGACACGGCAGTAGAGCTCAAAGCACCCTTCATTGTTTCCCGTATCTGGCCAAAAGTGCACTACTGCATGGGCGGCTTAAAGACAGATTTAGCGGCTCGCGTTATTGATGGTCGTTCAATGAAACCCATTAAAAACCTCTACGCCATAGGTGAAGTCACCGGCGGCATCCACGGTGAAGCACGCTTGAGCTCAACCTCCTGCCTAGAGTGTCTAGCTATGGGTATTGTCGTTTCTGAAACCATCAAATCTGACCTGCAGGCTTAATCACTATGAACAAATTATTGTTAACACTTCTTATCAGTCTTTCTCTGTCTGGCGGTGCTATTGCGGGTGAGCTAGTGAAAATAAAAGGCAAAACTCAGGGCCGAACTAACCATGAATTCATCTATGAAGATGGCTGTCAGAGCTGCCATCAAGGTTCAGGAAAAAAGAATGCGACTGATAGCGCCTGCGTCGAATGCCATGGCGATATCAACAGTATAGAAATTGATGAGTCAAAGCTTGCTATCGAAGAAGCTAATCCGCACAAATCATTCCACTACAACCAGGGCGCCAGCTGTTTAGCTTGTCATGGTGAACACGAGAAAAAAGCACCGGTATGCGCTGAGTGCCACCGTACCTGGTTCGATGTGATGTAACGAGTTCGAAAACTTAAACATAAAACACAAAAATACTAAAATACTAAATGGGTAATGATGATGAAAAAATCCACCAAGTTCATGTTGTCGATGGTGGCAACAGCGATAGCACTTTCAAGCTCTGCAGCCTATGCAGAAGAACAGGAAGACGGCATTAACATAGGCGGCGCCGTACGCGTTAACTATGGCTACAAAGATTACAGTGAAGCCTCTAAAGACAAAGGTGGTGATCTCACTTTTGATATGGCGGCGATTAAATTTGATGGCAAGAAAGGTGACTGGGGCTTAGCGGCGGAATACCGCTTTACCTCAAGTACTGACTACATTAAATATGGTTACGGTATCTACAACATAGATCCTGAGTGGCAGCTACAGTTTGGTATTACTAAGGTGCCATTTGGTAACCGTGAGTTTATCTCAAACAGCTGGTGGTTCGGTCTTCCCTATTACCTAGGCTTTGAAGATGATCATGATGTAGGTGTTAAAGCCATTTATGAGAGCAATGGCTGGCATACCGATTTCGCTTTCTTCAAGAATGCCGAATATGGTCCAACCGAGAACAAGCGTTACTCTACGGATCTGTACACAGGTACCATCAATGGCACTGAGTATAACAACGAAGAAACCAACCAGTTCAACGTGCGTCAAACCTACACGGCCGAGTATGAGGGCGGTTCCACCACTATGGGCGGGTCAGTTCAGTATGGTCAGATCTATAACAGCAAAACCGGCAACAATGGTGACCGTTATGCTGTGGCGCTTCACTTAGACAGCAGCTACCAAGGCTGGAACTTACAGCTGCAGGCGATGCAATATGAATACAATGCTGCAGATGCTGAAGATTCAAACAAGATCGGTGTTTCCGTTGTTAGCTGGCAGTACGAGATCGCCTCTAAGGGTCAAGCTTATAGCGCCAATATCGCTAAGACCTTTACCACTGATTGGGGTAGCGTAAAATGCTACAACGACTTTGGCTTAATGACACCAGACGTTGATGATGACGATTACGACAACAGCATGCAAAATGTCACTGGTTGTGCCATCTCAGCAGGTCCAACATATACTATGGTCGACTTCGTCATGGGTAAAAACATGACCTTCTCAACCGCCAACAATGATCATGTGGGCCTGCCTGAAATGGGTGATGATTGGGACAAACGCGTCAATATTAACTTTGGCTACTATTTCTAATAGCCATTGACGCTTAGGCAGAAACCAGATGCTCCCCCGGTTTCTGCCACTATTTATATTAGGATTTAAGCGCTTCAAACCAACCCAACTAATTCCTGCCTGCGTTTTTAATCCAGCCCTCTGTTGAGGGCTTTTTTTCAACCAATTTTCAATTAGAGATCTATGAAATCAATCACCACTTTGTCACTGCTAACGGCTCTTTTCATCACTTTTACCAGCAGCGCTTCCACGTTAACCGAAACTAACTATCAAATGGGAGGGTTCATTAAAGCCAATGCTCGTTATGTCAGTGGCAATATTGCTTTTCAAGATAGCTGGGCTGGCGGTGGAATAGTTGCAGAGGAGGCAAAGCGCACTCAGTTTAGCGCTCAGGAAAGCCGCTTAAACGTCAAGGTGACTCATGGAGAAGTGATGGGATTTGCCGAGATAGATTTTGTTGGATCTTCCCAGGGTAACCCTATTATATCTAACTCCTACAGCCCTAGACTCAGACATGCCTTCATTCAATATGAACATATTACTGCCGGACAAACCTGGTCAAGACTGGTTAATACCAGCACTTTTGCCGAAACGGCCGATTTAGGCGGACCTCTTGTCGGCCAAGCTATGGTGCGTCAGGCATTGCTAGGCTACGACATCGACAATTGGCAATTTTCTCTGGAAAACCCTTATACCTATGGCACTAAAAAACCATCGGATAACGATGAAAAAAAGTGGATAGATACCAGTAACGACTATATCCCCGACGCTATCGTTCGTTATAACCAAAGTGGGGACTGGGGTAATGCATCACTATCTAGTCTATTTCGCTATTTAGACCCAGCCGACAGTGCTCAATTTGGTGTGGGCTTTTCGGTTGCGGCCAAAATTTATACATTTGGCAAGGATGATTTAAGAGTGCAGCTACACTACGGGAATTTAGGTCGTTATGTGGGTACCGACGCCGCTAAAGATATTATCAATGGCCAATTAGAAACGTCGACATCAATGATGTTTGCTTACCGGCACTTCTGGAGTGAACAGCTACGTTCCAGCTTATTCTACGGCCGCACAAGTACCCAGGTAGAACAAACTGACCGCAACCATTTCGGCATCAATCTTTTTACCAACTTAACCAGAGAACTCGAAGTCGGTTTCGAACTTGGTCGCTATCAAATTGATGATGCTACACCAGAGTTTAATCCAATAGAGTCGCCTCAAGGAAGTTCCAACTACGCACAGCTCAGTGTGCAGTTTCACCTTTAAATCGTGGCTTATGGTAAGAATATTCGCGAGCCAGCTCACGAATAAGTTTGCTGCTAAAAACAGTGCGTGATCCAATTCACCTTTACGCAACCTTTATCGTTTTATTGTTAGTTCAGCCCAAAAATAACAAGCACAATAGCGCAGCTTAGAGCTGCATCAGCTAAAACAGGAAATGATGATGAAACTTAAAATGATATTCGGCATTGCAGCAATAGCCTCAACGGCTGCAGTAGCTCAGGGTCCACAATGCGATCACGCACAACTGCCATACCAGCAGATGACGCCAGTGCCATACGACAGCACGCCTTATTCGCCTCAAGACACTATGCCTGTTCAGTGTAGTAACCCTGAAGTAGAAGCCTATATCGCCGATTGGGAAGCAGGAAAAATTGATTTCAATAGCATCAAATCTAATAGCAGTATCGCTGCAGATCAGCAATTTTGTAAGTCATTAGATGACGACGGTAATGTATTGGAAATTAAAGACTGTGATAAGTCAAAATCACCAGTCGGTTATATTTGGAAAGAACTTTCTGACAGCCCTGTTGTTATCGGCATCACAGATGGTGGCAAGTCAGATCACGCACCGCATTTCCACGGTCAACCAGAGTGTTATTACGTGGTTACCGGTGGCAGCAAAACACTGGCAGACAATAAGTTTCAGTCTCTTAACCTAGGTCAGTATTTTTACATTCCTGGCGCCACTATTCACAACACACCGATCATGAGCGATAAAGGCTTAGGTGTAATGTACTGGTATCCAAACAACGCACACTTTAATGGCTTTAAGTACTACTGGCGTAAAGATGTGAAGAATCTGCGCGTTGCAGAAGAAGCATTCGATCGTGTCGATGAGATCCGTAAGCGCGATCTAAACTTAGGTCCATATGGCACTAACGAGAAAGTATTCAAGTAATAACTAAAAGCGGCCGAGATACTCGGCCGCTTTTAATTAAAACGCCTCATTGACGTTAAAATAGAACCCTGAATCTCCATCGCCAAATCCCATGTCTAGCCTGAGATTCACATTTGGCTTCACTTCGAAACGATATCCTATACCGACATTGGGTAAGAGCTCATCGGCACTAAACTCGCTAATCTCACTCGCAATGGTGCCCGCCCCAGCCCAAAACACCATGCCGTGCCGACCCGGTAAATTTAATCGATATTCGGCCTGAGTTAACAACATCTGCTTATCTCGATAGCGACCCGACGTATATCCTCTAAGATGACTGCCTCCCCCAAGCTTAGACAGCTTATCCCAAGGAACATCCCCCTGGGTAAAGCGCCCATGAAGCTGCCAGGCAATCACATCGCCACTGTTACCTACAGGTAGATATTCACTATAGAGAAAACTCTGCGATTCGAAATCCGTTTTCCCTCCTAGCGCCTGCCGATACCAGGCGGCATCGAGCTGTAAAATACGACCTTTTGATGGGTTCAGTACAGTGTCACGCGTGTCGTAATTGATCATGATGTTGATGCCGACACTTCTAGAGTCCTTTTCTAAAATCTCAGTCTCAATGTCAGACTCTAACAGGTCGATATTGCTGGCTTGTGCATAGCTAAAATCAAAGCCTGCACCGATAAAGCTAGTTTCAGAAAGCCGTTCTAGCCACATAGGACGTAACGAGAACTGCCTATTATTGAAATCACTGCGATTGCCATCATCATAGTTATCTTGATAACCCACCCCATAGAAGACATCAGGTGCATCGGCGATTTCAGCGTCCAGATAGAATCTACGTTGATCTTGATGTAGGAAAGTCTTGTTCGCGACAGTCACCCCCAAGGCGCCATTGGTTGAGGCGAAGCCATTGATCACCAATGATGATAACTGAGTCAGCTCATCATTGGGATCGACGCGATAGAGACCTATAGCGGAAAGGCCGATACCTAAATCCATCTCTGGATTATAAAAAGGACCAGGTAGAAAACTAAAGTCGATCAGTTTATCTGGGTCGAACTCACCATCTGCACCTAAGTTATCCAGAAAGTTATCTATCCAGCTCGGTTCGTCGACAGGCTCTTGCTTGAACGTTCCATCAAGCTTAACTCCCGCGTCACTATGAGCTTCTTCAGCAAAGACCGAAAATGTAAGCAGGATGAGCAAAACTAAAGAAGGGCTAAACCATTTAGAATTAACCATTATTTAGATCCTCGCTGATGTGCGTCTAGTTCAGCCCTATCAATTTGAGCATCATATTTAGCTATCTCTTTGAAAGATTCACTAGTAAAGCCATTAATCCATAACGCTTCAGGAACATGCTTGAAGCTCGCCTTATGTTTATCTCCTACAAATAACCATTGCTGAGCAACCTTATCGATTTCTATATCGTGAATAATAGAAGGGAGAGAGAGTGACTTGGGCGAATCAGACATATTTGGTAATGCAGATAGAAGCTCACCGTGAGAAGACTGCTCAATCAACTCCTTGCCAATAAGATAAGGAGCTTGTTCATCACCAAGTTCATAGTGACGCAGTAGCAGCATATACTTACTCGGTAATGCCTCGCTAGAGTCCCACCAGTGTCCGTCAATCGCATCAAACAGAGCATTCGTCTGCGCTTTAGAAACCGGACGCAACCAGGCCAATGTCGCATGTAACCAGCTGGTCATATGCTGGTTATATAGCTCTCTGTTCATGGTGAGGTTATTACTTAAAAGCGCAGTGGCAATCTTAGCGCCTAACATATTTGAGTAGAGGTCTTCGGGTGAATAGGCCGATACCTCCTCGGACCAAGGAAGCCAAGTACGATAACCGTGCCACTGAGCCACTTCATGGGCTTCGGCCACAAAATAAGCCAGGCGGGCAGCGATATTAGCCGCCACTTCCTGTCGTTGTTTGATGCTTAGGTGATTGGTCTCAAACGCCGATAACTGGATATACCTAGGTCCAATCTCAACTGGCAGCTCTATGCGAGCCTCTTGCCCAAGCTGGCTATAAATTTGATAGAAGAGTGCCACCGCATTATCGGCAGTATCACGCACATGAGCTAGATCAATAAAGCCACCTAGCTGGGTATAAATAATGCCATTATTCTCACCGCCTCGACGACCAGTAGGTGTGCCCTTTTGGTGACTGAATGTACCCGCTTCATAGGCATGGGGACCTATGTCCTCTAGGCTTACCGTGTTAGCTAGTCGATAAAAGGGAACTGGGATGGAAGCCACTGTCACCTTCTGCGCCGTACCAAAGGCACAACAAGGCCTTACAGCCTTAGGCATACCAGCATTGGTGAATTCGTGTAACTCCACTTCACTCACAATGGCAGGATCTGGCTGTTCATCTAGTGCCGCTGCCACAGCAAGCTCAGTAGGATTGGCCCTTATCTGCCAGTCTCTACTGCTACAAGCGGCAAGAGCACAGATGCAGATGACAATACTCAACGACTTTAGGATGACTTTCATTAGAAACGATAACCAATACTGAGCATGCCGCTAGTACGAGTACCAAACCCAACCTCTAATAGGAGATCGACATGCTTGTTAATCGATATTTGCCCTCCGACAAGTCCATTCCATTTATCTTCAAGGTGCTGATTGACTTCAAACTTACCGGTCGACAGGAAGTCAAAATCATTACCTATGCCAATATCATGCAAATAGCCGCTAAAGGTCTGCTCCACATTTTGGTACATGGCACCAAACCAGATTTGCATATCATTATTGCCACGTTGGAAGCGATATCCAGCCCGAGGTGACACCACTATGGTGCTTATCTCACCATCGAGAATGTTTAAATTGGTGTTGGTATAATTCACATCTAATAATGCAAACCAATTACCTATACCTCCAACTAAAGTACCGCCAACACCATAGGTGAAGCCTTTAAAATGAAGCTCAAAATCGAAGGGGTCTGATTGAATGTTACAAGGGTTAAACTGGCAATAAAGAGGCGGGAGGATCGAGGTCAAGTCTGCATCAACTTGAACATTAGCCACGCTACTGCCTTCGGTATGGCCTAACACTGCGTAAAAATTTAAAAATGGCAACAGCCAAACATCAGCGCGGAGTGTCAGGGTCTGAGAGTCCTGTAGCGCTTCGGAGCCAGTGATCGACAAGGCGTCATCAATAATGGGGCCTAATCCAGAAAATGAAACCGAATCAACCACCAAAGGCTGATCCATTGTCATATAGGTCATGCTCAGTCCGTAGGGTTTTGGTAGCTCATGGCCTAAATCTATTGCTTCCTGCGCCCATATTGGAAAGGCTCGGGCATATTTTTCATTAGCTGGTTCAACTTCGATTGCCCAAACAGACACACTAGAAATCGAGACGAAAAGTAGCACTAACCAGAGTGAAGTAATGGGTGTTTTTGACATGCTGAGCCTTAGAAAATTCATGAGCAATACGCACAAGCTTGCCTGATGAATATCAAAGCTTATGCCTAGCTGTTATGCAGAAGTGCATTTTTTAGCTGTAACTGACTTCTAGCTGAAACAGGAAGTGTAAAACAGAAGCAGATATAAAATGAATGAACGTTCATTTTATATTAGGAATATGAAACAAATCTGAATAGAGACGGTTTATAAACTGAAGGAGGGAGTAATACCAATCGGTATCAACACCTAGAAAGTGAGTTACGGTCTATCTTTATCACTAATAAATCAACAAGAAGGAGTTAACGCTGCTGACCTTTAAAGTCATCGAATCGACCAGCTTCATCAGAATTAACTAACGTGAAAGTATCATGGTGAATATGCCTCTTTATCACAATATCGATGATGGTCGTCTGATCGGGCTTGATTAACTGATCCACCTGCTCAGGCTCACAATGATACTCCGCAGCCTGATAGTAACTAAATCCAGCATCGGGTCTGGCAACAAGCTTTAGGCCAATTTGGCCCTCAGCAACACTCAATAACTTATTGGTATCTAAATAGAAACTGACACAATTTTGATTCACTGTGTTTTTTTGTTTATCCAGCATAAAGCCTTTAGGCAACGCCCCTGGATGGAAGCTTTTACCACTGAGCAGATAAACATCAAAGTCAGTCACCTTATGGCCTAAGTCATCACTCACGCGTATTACCAACATACTATATCTACGCTTCTTCTTGACCTTATCACTGCGCGTTCTCATTGCTTCCAATACATGGGTATACTGAGCTCTATTCGTCACTGACAGGCACTCTAAAATCCCAGAGACAACTGGTTTTCTATTGGCATGTTTGCCCTTTACCGAGCCCATAATCCCCATCGTAGTGCCGCTATGACTCCCATTGGGGATGATCTCAAAGGCAACCTGCTGAAGTGGCTGCTTTTTATCAACTAAAGTGAGCCGCTTTACACAGCGGTTCTCGAAATCCTGACAAACCAATTCATCTTCCTGCTCTAGACGCATACTGATGAAATTTAAATTGGCAGCCGAGGTTCTTACTACTCCGTCAGAGCCAGCCTCACCGGTATAACTATTCATATAGTCATACAGACTCTTATCTATGGCCTCCCCCGTGAACACGAAGGGGTAAATATCTGTTTGGCTAAAATCATAATCTAACCACTTAAGGTTTAATCTGTACTGTTCATCGGCGCCAAGCTCAAGCCAGTCCAATATTTTTTGCCCTGGTTCAACGCCATCGAACCATGCTCTGAGGCGACTTAGCCTAGATTTACCCAGCTGAGCTAACGCTGATCCATGATTAGCTGGGGCCAACATGATCAAGTGTTTGAGGGGGGATTGAGTCAGGTTATTTCCATAGTATTGCTCAAGCCAGGCGCGGATCACTGGCCCACCTGTGGAGTGAGTGATCACTGAAAACGCTTGCCCTGCCAATTCTCGCTTTCTTGCAGACTCAAAAGCGATGGCAATATCTTCTAATGTCACCTCATCATCAAAACTAATATAGCGACCAAGATGAATATGCTTGATATCTAGCTTAAGTTCAGCATTCGCTAGTTTAATTAAAGCTTGAGGCAACGCACCATAAGTATTGGTGCTTGTCACACTCCAACCATGGACAAAAACCAGCTGCATGTTCAACCTCAACTAAGTCTAAATTTCAATAGGTTAATATATCAAAATAATGCGTAAAAACAAGCTGATATATTTGTATTTCATCTATACCTAAGCGCACATTATCCGTATGCATTCCAGTAATCACCATCGGATTAATTGTGAGTTAATATTCAGTTAAGGTTCAGTGACGCTCACCTATGATGCTCCCAAGAACAAGACCCGTACCTACAATGAGAGCAATTTTATGAACAACAAGATGAATAAGACCCCCTTAGTTTTAGCTGCTGTGATCACATCTGTATTCTCTATCCCGACCATGGCTGCTGATTGGTTTGTTGGCGCTGGCGTTGGTGCACAACAAAATGGATATGACAAGGTTGTCACCGATACAGGTAAAGATCCGAAAGAAGTCACATCCTCTTCATCTCTCACACACGATAATGAGTTCTATATGGTTCGTGGGGGTGTTTACCTTGATGATAGTAGCCGCTTATACGGCACATATTCCTATAATGCTGATGACAGTACTACTCAACAGAGCTTTATAGCCTCATATGACTACTTAGTGCCACTCGGCAGTGGCAGATTAAACTGGTTTATCGGCGCTTCAGCAGGATCTAACCATGTTAGCCCAGAATCCGAGAATATGAGTTCAGGCAATAACTTCGTCTGGGGTGGCCAGACAGGTTTCATCTTTAACATCACCGACAACTTAAGCACCGAAATTGGTTATCGATATCTAGATCAAGATTACTCTATCAGTAATGCGCCAGATGAGATTGATGAGCCAGTTGCAACACCAAAAGCGGGGAGTGAAGTAACCACACTTTCAGCAACTGACTCTCAGCAGGTATACCTGAGTCTAGATTACCGCTTCTAACCTAAATGTCAGTCTAGCTAGATACTCGTCTAGTCTGACATCATTAGAGTGAAGTCATAATCTATTATCACTTCACTCGCATTAACACCCCTCAACACTAAGCGAGCTAGAAATAAACTCAAAAAAAACGCATAAGAAAAACACATAATACAAGAATTATTAGTGATCCCTAAAATTCCCGCAAATCCAAGCACACCAAGACTGACAGCCCAATTCACTCAATATATCTAATACTTAGATCATTACTCATGTTTATTCCATTCAGTTATTGTTCAGACTGATCCGACTAGTATGCCCTCAACGAAAAGCAAATGACTTAAATTTAAGTCGCTTAAATCTAAGTCACTAAACAGTAAATCACTGAACATAAGTTACTTAAATTTGAGTCACCATATTTTTAGAGAGTGAGAACATACTATGAAAATCAAATCTTTAGCAGTAGCAGCAGTAATCGCCACAGCAATGTCAGCCCCAACAATGGCTGCAGACTGGTTCATCGGTGGTGGTGTTGGCGCACAACAAAACACTTATAAAGGCTCATCACAAGCAAATGTTGATCCTGGATACAACGCTCAGAACTTCAAAGAAACCGAAAATAATGAGTTCTATGAAGTACGTGTTGGTGCATATCTGAATGATAACAACCGTGTTTACTCTACTTACAACTATAACTCAGACGACTTCACTAGACAGCAGAGCCTAATGCTCTCTTATGACTACCTTGTCGGTCTAGGTGCTAGCAATAAGTTAAACTGGTTTATCGGTGCGTCAGCTGGTGTTAACCACATTAGCCCTGACACTGACGAGCTAAGCTCGAAGAATCGCTTCGTATGGGGTGGTCAAACAGGTCTAATGTACAAGATCAATGACAAACTAAGTACTGAGATTGGTTATCGCTACCTTAAACAAGACTACGATGTATCTGAGACTTACCCAGTTCCAGCACCAACAAACAACATAGGTTGGACTGATCAGGCATCACTACAAGATAGCCAGCAACTTTACCTATCGGTTGATTACCGTTTCTAAGCGACTCATTTAAAAAAAGCCCCTTACGGGGCTTTTTTTATACCTGATAATTCAGCTAACGACCCACTTAACTGTGATGAAATTAGCAATAAGCAGAAGTCGATGACGGAAACATCTATAAATAAAGACACTGCTGAAGATAAGGCTGAATAAGTCGCAGCATAAAAGCTAGAGAATGCCTCGAAATAGAGTCAATTACCCGCTAATAAGTTAGCATTTCAAGTAAAAAAATGGCTATTTCGCTAACGCTTAAGTAACAAGTACAAAAAATAATCATTTCTTTCTACTTTTCAGAGACTTTTTTCATCATTAGGCATAATTAACTATTCACTACAGTCCTTGCACTGATAGAATAATCACACCATCCAGAAACTATTAGGACTTCCCATGAGCCTTGAACTACTGTCCAAGCTGGAGACTAAAATCCAAGCTGCACTTGAAACTATCGAGCTATTGAAATTAGAGCTTGAAGACGAGAAACTGAAGAGTGTTACTCTAATTGAGCAAAACCAACAATTGAACCAAGATCTTACTTCTTGGAACGAAAAAGTCACTGGACTTGTTGGCTTGCTCAATGAAGAAGTGAGCTAGTTATAGCTTTTTATAACTTGTTATAGCATAAGCGAAGGTTACGCAATCTTCGCTTCGCTACTTTGACTCTCTATTAATGCATTTAATTCTATAATCGCCTGTTTCACTTTCGGCATACTCTTCCTTGGTAATAAAAATCTCCCTTTTTCGAATTCTAATCGACCTAAGTCTTTAACCCAGATCACCCCAGACAAAAAAATCCGCGCGTGTTTAACGATAATCTTTGGTGCGTAGACAGGAAAAACTCTCACGTTGCCTCCTTGTGTTTCATTACTTTAACTGCTTGCTAAAACTACTTGACTAAAAAACGACCTTACCCGTTGCACTTTATATTTAGTTTTATCGGATAAGACTCTGTCTTTGACCTGTGTTTTACCATGAGAGTTGCATTAAATAATGTTTTTTTTTGTAAACAATTGAATCCGTATGCTTACCCATAAAATTTCCTCTTGTCTATCAGACTAATAGCTAGGAAATAAGTTTAAATGTCACTTGCCAAGAATTTGACACCCTGCTAGATTAGACTTGTTACTCAGGGTAAAATTGAGCCTTATGGCTCAGCGACCGTATTTCTTGCGACCAGGAAATACGGTTTTTTTATGCCTTTCTCAAGTGAAAAATTCAAATTCACGACCGTTATACCAATCAGTATAAGACAATGACGGCCTTAAACATTCGCGGCTAAAGCCGCTCCTACATTTCGATGATATCCCCCTTATCCATATGGGTCAGAAGTGGGGAATGCCAAAATGATGCGAGGAGCATCAACGGCCCGTGGGCAATCGACATAGCTCTTGATTACGGCTCTTGATTACAAGCAGCCCGACACAAGGTCGATTATTAGCCTTGACCCACACGGACGTGGGGAATGCCAAAATGATGTCAGGAACATCTTTGGCCCGTGGATAATAGACATAAGTGTTCCAGACACTAAGCCGGTTGCTTACCTTGACCCACACGGTCTTAAATGTTCCAGACATTTCGAAGGCATTCCCCATATCCATATGGGTCAGAAGTGGGGAATGCCAAAATGATGCGAGGAGCATCAACGGCCCGTGAGCAATCGACATAACTCTTTATTACTACTCTTTATGACGAGAAGCCAGACACAAAGCAGATTAGTAGCCATCCATGGCTAATCTGCATAAGTGTTCCTGACACAAAAAAGGAGCCGTGAGGCTCCTTCTGTAGATATGCAGCTATAAACTTACTTCATCGAAGTCAGGTAGTAAGCGATATCTAAAAGTTCGTCATAAGACTTGATTGAACCTGTCTCAACACGATACTTGCCATTCACTACAAGTGCTGGAACACCGGATATTTGTGCATTAGCAGTAGCTCGCTTCATCTGAGACATCTGAGCACTCACCATAAATGAGTTTGCTGCGGCATCGAAATCTTTGCCCTCTACACCATTAGCAATAAACAGCATACGGAGGTCATTACGGTTAGTGAAATTCTGTTTCTTATCATGGATCGCAGCAAAAATTGCCTTCTCGATTTTTTCATCAACTTTGAGCTGATGAGCAACGGCGAAAGCACGTGACATCTCTACACCCATTTCACGACCAATAAACTCAACATGGTTCTGCTTAAAGGTAACCCCTTCAGGCTTGTTAGCTTTTATTTTTGGAACTTCTGTCTTAGAAAAATTGTAGCAATGACCACAATAAAACGAGAAAAACTCAGTAATTTCAGGTTTAGCCGTGGCTGGACCTTGGTTGATCACTGTGTAGTGAACACCTTCTTTATAATCGGCGGCAATAGCGGCCATCGGTGCCATCAAAAATGCAACGGCAATCAATAATGCTTTTTTCATCTTCTTGTATCCCTTATTTCGCAAACTGCAATGTTCAAAATGGAGTTGTGTCTAGCATAATAAAACATTTGAGATTATCCCAAGCAAAAAGTTCAATCTTCTGTTACAAAATGATTTTATTATCAATATATAGATTAGTCATAATATCAAACTTTACCCATTAACATTGATTAATAACCAGGCATCAAGCTTAACGCTGGCTCATCTAATACTGCTAATTGCTCTTTAAATGCCAAGATCTGTTGCTCCCAATATCTCTCCTCTGCATACCAAGGAAAATTCATCGGAAATGCCGGGTCATCCCAACGTCGGCTCAGCCAAGCATTATAATGCAACATGCGCATAGCTCTTAATGGCTCAATCAGCTTTAGCTCTTTAGCATCAAACTCACAAAACTCTTCGTAAGCTTCCAGCAAGATCTCTAACTGAAGTTGCCTCTGTGAGCTATCACCGGTGATCATCATCCATAGATCTTGAATTGCCGGCCCAGTGCGCGCATCATCCAGATCGACAAATCCTGGGCCGTCGGGAGTCCACAAGATATTGCCCGGATGAAGATCCCCATGCAAACGTATATGCTTGGGATTCTGCTGATTCCAGATCTCCTTCGATTTATCCAATACTTGTTCGACAATAGTGAAATAGGGTAACACCAAGGATGATGGTACATGTCCCGATTCTTTCAACCAAAGCAGAGACTCATCCCCCAAGACCTGTGGGTTCACGAGATCCCTATGGGCAAACTTCCCCTGCTTCGAATATTGATGGATACGACCAATGAAGCGCCCTGTTGCCTCTAACTGCTCTAAGTTATCCACCTCAAACGCACGACCGCCTATGGAGGGAAACAGGGCGAACCTGAAACCTTTATACTCATGCAATGAGCGGCCATTGATGATCAGCGGCGTCGCAATCGGTATCTCTTCATCGAATAACGCCTGGGAAAAGTCATGCTCTTCTTGTATCTGCTCATCACTCCAACGCTGTGGACGATAAAACTTGACCACGTAACGCTTGCCGTTATCACAGCGGAATTGATAAACACGATTCTCATAACTGTTGAGTGCTAGCAAACCCGTTTCTGGATAGATCCCCAGACTTTCAATTGCATCCAAGATGAGATCAGGCGTCAACGCCTGATAATGAAAAGCCGAACCTTGTTTGTCTGCAGTCATAATAACTTCCTCAGCAGGCTAGCCAGATATTCCAACACTTCAAAATCATCTGCTCGCTCGACACTAAACCAGCAAATATCACCATAAAATTCATAATTAAGCTGAATATGAGTGCCTTCAAACATCAACAACCATTGATGTCTATCTGCGCCATCATGGCGTTCAATCACTCTGCAATCTGTCGCTGTAACCAATGGCTCTGCAAACACATGAAACTGTTCAAAATCAATATCTGCTTGAATAGATAAGCTGTTTGACCCAGCATCTAAGGTTAATGAATCTAACTTCATTATTACTATCTCTGTATAAATATAAAAAAGCCACAAGGACAAGTGGCTCAATCAAAGCAATGATGATTTACATCGACTATAACTCAAGTTTATCAATAAACTTCTCACAACTTAGCGCCTTACCTTCAATGGCGACACACAGGTGACCACACTGATAGCTCCCAATACCTGATTCACTCAGCTTAGCCATGCCAGCACCTTTTAGTAGGCAATGCTTTGAAGTAGCGTAGTAACCTGAGATATGTTCGCTTAGTTTAGCTTCATGCGGAATATCTTTAGTGTCAGCATAATAGAATAGCGTCCACTCTGGGTTTTGTGTGCAAGCGGTCAAAGATGAAACAAATAGACCCAATAAAAATATTCTGATAAATCCCATAAAAACTCCAAACGTGCCATTAAATAGCAGCCAATAAAAAAGGCGAAACTTAGTTCGCCTTATTTTACACTTGTTATACCCCTTTGGGTAAACGAGTTACTTCAACGATTTTGCCTTAGCCTTGCCGATTCGAATAATACGCCCTTCAAATCCTGTAACTGTGCCATCGCTAAGTCCGTAATCCTTCGCCTTTTGGCAGACTGCAATGGCATTATCAAACTCACCACAGTCATTGAGCAAAGTCGACAAATGCATAAAGCCAATGCCTTTTTGTGTTGAAGGAGACTCAAGCACAGCAAACAGTGATAGGTAATAGGGCGATAGTGCAGCACCATATTCACAATACTGAGTTTGCTTACGTTGCTTATAACACTCAAAAATAACTGCAAGCAGACCCGTATGCTTAATCTCATTGTCGGCAGCACCACGGTATTCAAATAACGCTTGGGTCAATTTTTCATTCGCCCAAGATTCATCGGTAACCGCCACTGTAGCCACAGTGGACTCAGGTTCAATTTTAGCTGGCTCTGGCTCTGGCTCTGGCTCTGGCTCTGGCTCTGGCTCTGGCTCTGCAACAGTTTTAACCGCTTGTTCACTACTCGCAAGTTCAGGCTGAATATCTGCCTCTTTAACCTCTGCCGTTTCTTGTGCCTCGAACGTTAGTCCCTCGTCCACTGGCATTTTAGCTTCATCAGCTTCTACTTCTTCCACGACCTTATCTGCAGGTTTCTCCGCGATAACCTCAGGTTCAAGCTGTTCGACAGGTGCGACTTCATCTGTAGAATTAGCGGTCTCTTTAGCATCCTCGGATTGAAGCTCTTCAAAAACGTCTTTTTCAACAGGCATACTCGTCTGTTGTTTTTCATCTTCTGCCAGTTTCTTAGCGCGGTTATACAGATAAATGCCTAGAGCAACTAGCAAAATAATGGCTATATATTTCATTGTCGTCCACCAGTGATTGACTTCAGCCTTGTGTCAGGCTGTATAGTTTCTATCCATGTTCAGATAGTAACCGATATTAATAATTCATTCCCCTGCTACAAATCAAGTATTTATATACATTTTTAATCATAATTCTCAATTCATAGCGCTAACGCCCTATTTTGTCAGTTATTTGCATCAAATTACAACTCTATGACATGAAAAATTGTTAAACATAGCATCGAGCTAAAACAGGTATTTTGTGCGCCCCTTCATAGTTTAAGCGACCATGATTGAAGCAGACTCAAATGAAGCGATATAATAACTGAGTAAATTAGTAAGGTACTATGGTTGCTAAACATCTGAGGGTGACTAGACATCTAAGATTTTAAACCACAGCACCATTTTGTGAACATGTGAAAGGAACGGTTATGGCAACGCAGGAGTTACTTCAAGGTAAATTACTACGCGAATTTCAGACCATACAAGCTATGGTTGAGATCTATTGTCGCGCTCATAAACATGGCGACATGTCTGATTGCCAAGCGTGCCAAGAGTTTCTTCAATACGCCCATACTCGCTTAGATCGCTGCCCCTATGGACAAGAAAAGCCAACCTGCAATAAATGTCCGGTACACTGTTATAAACCCCATATGAAGGAGAAGGCTAGAGAGATCATGATTTTTGCGGGTCCAAAAATGCTTCTGCCTCATCCCATTATGGCGATACGACACTTATTATCAGGCAGAGGTGACATTCCCGGTAAACCACCGCTTCACCAGTCAAACCGCCATCTAAGAAAGCAGCAGGAAGCTAAAACGGAATAACACCCACTTTCGTCACTTACTTCTAACTTCATTCATTACCAACAATAGTGATTCAACATCTATTGTGAGTGCTATTTGGCATACTTTCACTATTTCACTTTTAAATGAACTTTCCACCAACAAGCACCGCCTAACTGACCAGAACATTAATCAAATTTTATTCTAGCCAATGATCCTGTCGCCTTAATCACACACCTATAGATAAAAACAACTAGTAGAATACTGATTGGTATAAGGCATAGGTTAATTTCCCTAATGGTCATTATGCATCTGTGTTACGCATCATTTGTTAAAGGTTCTATATACTTATCAATCTTGTACACGCCATGTTTCATACTCAATAAATAGGTGATTATTTACCCGATTTAACTTGCTCTTGCCTACTCTACAGTTGACAATGAATTGCTATGAATGAATTTAATGACTTTTTATCACAGAGTTATTGGTGGTTATCACTTCTCGGCGGTCTGCACTGCATCGGGCTAGGCCTGTACATTCGCTATATTTACCGAGAGGGCAATGGAAACCATAAGCTACTCGGTAGTATATTTAGCTTAATGGCACTGTATTTTTTCACCGGTATGCTCAACCGGGATAACTCTCCAGCACCAATACACCTGTTATTCACTCTCATCATTCCTGTCTATTTCCTATTGATGCCACTCCTGTATCTCTACTGCTACAGAAGTTTGCACAATATTCGTCGGCCAATCCGCTTTTCAAAGCATTTTTACCTTGCACTGATTGTCGCAGTTATCGTACTCACTGCATCACTAATCAGTAAAAACATCACACCAGAAACCAGTTTAATCTCGTTAAGCAAAGAGACCAGGCTAGGCTATTTGGGCCAATTAGGGGCCTTGCTCCCAGGCTTGCTCAGCTTACAAACCGCTACCTACTTTTTTCTGATTATACGCATGCTCACTAAGCACCGAGGACGCACGCCTAATGTGCATCAGGAGAGCTTAAGAGATATTAAGTTTCGTTGGCTGCTCGTACTGACATTTTCAATGATGGCTAACTGGTTAATCCGCACCGTGCTGGTCATTCTTCCCTTCTATTTTGGTGATCAAATTTCAGATCTCACTCAGGTATTTACCCGCTTAGCCCTGCTATTGACCATCTATATTTTAGCTATATATGGGCTACAGCAAATAACAAGAGCCGCTTATTTGAGAGGCAGACTCACCATTAACAGCAATAGTAGTAATAACAACATTAATAAGGCCAGTTCCCAACTACTCAGCTCAGAGGAATTAAGCTACCTTCATCAGCTATTGAAAGAGGACCCCAAAAAAGATCAAGTTGATCATAAAGTGTGATCGACTTGAACAAATATATCATTGCTTTTCACCTCTCTATATTTCCGAGCTGAAGCTTTTACGTTATTGTGTCTGCAACAAAAATAACTAAAGCATTCAAATATAAAAGGGATAAAGATGGGAAAGGCATATCAAGTATCAAAGCTTGCGGTGATCACTGCGGGGCTCCTGTTAACGTCATCATCTTCACTCGCATCAGAGCGAAATCATCAAATAACCATTGATGATTTTTTCGATATCGGCGGCATGAGTAGCGTAAAGCTCAGCCCTAATGGCAAACAAGCTATTTGGTTAGAATCTCGCTGGGACAAAGAACTGGATAAAACCCAAAAAGACCTGTGGCAAGTCAATACTAAAACGCGCCAAACTACACGTCTGACCTTTACTAATGAAAGTGAATCTAGCCCAGTTTGGAGTCCAGACGGTGACTATATTTACTACTTAGGTAAGGTGACTCATGAAAATAAAAAAGCGCCATTCAACGGTAAAAGCCAAGTTTTCAGAATAAGCAAAGATGGTGGTGAAGCTGTGCCTATGACCAAAGAGGTCGAAGGTGTTAACGCTTTCTCAATCAGTAATGACGGCAATAACCTGTATTTTCTCGCCACTAAAACAGTCAAAGATAAAGACCTCTGGGCTGGAATGCGTGCCAGTCACGATGCGCCAAAATATGGCCATGGAGAAAGAAAAACTAACCCTATCTACAAGTTAGATCTACAACATTTTAAACAAGAGTTATTACTCGATGATGACAAGGTCGTTTGGCAATTTAATGTCAGCGATGACGAAAGCCAGATTGCGCGGATCACCACATCAGATAATGAGCTGGTGTATCTAGAGGGCTGGTCAAATATTGAGGTTTACAACACTCAAAATAAAACCAATAAAGTATTAGAAGACAACAGCTGGCGTGAACAAGCCCCCTCTGCTTATGGTTGGCTACTCGGCTTAGACTGGCACAGTGATAATCAGCAACTTGCCTTTAGAATCGACTTCGATGGTCACCCAGGAAAGCTGTTTATCAGCAACACTAAGACTGATGCTCTAGTGGAGCTAACACGTCCAGATGATGTCACACTCAATTCAGCAGATATTCAGTGGCGTCCTAACAGCGATGAGCTCTGTTATCGAGGTTCAGAGCATGCTCGAGTCAAACTATTCTGTACTGAAGTTGAAGATGGTAAGCAAGGTGATACACGCACTGTAGTCAAAGATGATCTTGTCATTGGTAGTTACAGCTTTAGCCACAATGGAGAAAAGCTCGCCTTTAGTCATAACGGTCTGGAACACTTCTATGACCTATACATCGCCGATGCCGACAGTAAACGTGCTAAATATAAGCGCATGACCAATATCAATCCACAAGTTGATAGCTGGATCTTGCCGCAAATAAAAATCGTCAAATGGCAGGCGCCAGATGGGTCAACAGTCGAGGGGATATTAGACCTCCCAGCTGGGTATAAGAAAGAAGATGGTCCATTGCCATTAATTGTGCAAATTCATGGCGGCCCGACATCTGCAACACCTTTTGCGCTGCAACATAGATCTTATGGTCGCTCCACCTTCACTGCAAACGGCTGGGCTTTATTATCTCCAAACTATCGTGGCTCTACCGGTTACGGTGACAAGTTCCTTACCGATCTCGTGGGTAAAGAACATGATATTGAAGTCAAAGACATCATGGCTGGTGTCGATCAATTGATCGCTGATGGTATAGCCGATGGCAGCAAGATGGCTGTAATGGGTTGGAGTAATGGTGGTTACCTCACTAATGCATTAATCAGTACCAATACCCGCTTCAAGGCGGCCAGCTCAGGTGCTGGAGTGTTTGATCAGCGCTTACAATGGATGCTAGAGGACACACCGGGCCACGTGGTTAACTTCATGGAAGGGCTTCCTTGGGAAAAACCTGATGCTTATACCCACGGATCTTCACTCACCCATGCAGACAAGATCAAAACCCCGACTCTGATCCACATCGGCGAGAATGATCAGCGTGTGCCAGCCGGTCATGCTCAAGGCTTATATCGTGCCCTAAAGCATTACCTCAATGTGCCAGTGGAGTTAATCGTCTATCCGGGTGAAGGCCATGGCCTGAGCAAGTATCAACACAGAAAGGCTAAGATGGAATGGGATCAGAAGTGGTTCAATCATTATGTACTAGATAAAAGTGTGTTAGATAAGGCTATCGATTAAAAATCAATAGCTAAAGTAAGCTGTGAACGGCTTACTTTAGTCTGTACCTTAGCTGACAAGCTCAGATAAAAGCGCCTTTAACGGCGCTTTTTATTGCCTGTAGCATTCTATTTAGGTCAATTGCTGGGTATGGTGTATAGGTATTTCATTAAATTGGTTTTAGCAGCATTTTTGCAACGGAGTCCAAATGAACAAGTTCATTTCAACCACATGTATTCTTATCGTCAGCCTTTTTATGAGCCAGGCCGCTATCGCAGATGAAAGCTATGCCGAGACAGTTGCTAACTTTAAGCAGGCTAACGATACCCATAAATTTTTCGATAATGCTTATGGATATGCGATCTTCCCTACCGTGGGCAAAGGTGGATTCGGCATCGGAGCCGCATATGGTAAAGGGCGTGTATTTAAAGGCAATGGCTACGCAGGTGACACCAGCCTGACTCAGATATCTATTGGATTCCAGATTGGTGGCCAAGCCTATAGTGAGATCATCTTCTTCAAAGATGCTAAAGCCTACAATGAGTTTACCAGTGGCAGCTTCGAGTTTGGTGCTCAGGCATCGGCAGTAGCCATCACTATCGGCGCTAACGCTCAGGCAGGTACCACAGGTAACTCAAGCAGTGCAGGCAAATCAGCCGCTAAAGCCGCCTATATCAATGGCATGGCAGTTTATACGCTAGCAAAAGGCGGCTTGATGTTTGAAGCAGCGCTAGCAGGACAATCGTTTACCTTTGAAGAGAAGTAAGGTTTGAGGTTTCTAGGTTCTAGGTTCTAGAAACTAGGGCCTTCTGCAATTTGTTGTCGGATAACAAGTTTCAAATATCTTTCTTGATATTGGGTTCATTGAGCAGGTTTGGTATTGGGTTAGCTTGCTCAGTACCAAAGCTTCATTGGTATTTATTGCTTGCAGCAGGTGCTGTAAATGGATTTACGAATGTCATGATTGCAAGGATGTGAATGAGTGACCTCACATGTAGCTACTTCTGTAGGGCGCTGGCTCTTGATTTCATAAGAAGTGTCCCTATACGCTCTGCGGTTTCATCCCTGAAACCGAAGCCCACAGCCGTATCTACATCAGCTTATTCACTTCTTCGATTATATTACCTAGTGACTGATGCTGCGTTAAGTAGTGAGTAACGCTGCCACCGAATCTAAACAATTGCACTTTAACCACAAGGCTCGATTCGAACTGAAAATGCCACGAGTTGGGAATCTCTCTTAAATGCTTTGTTAGCTTAATGCCCAAGGAGTTCGGTACAGTTCATCATAGGAGCTCTCATGCACAACTTGGACCCCTACACTACTTAAAAACAATGTTTGTCCAGTTGATAATACGCTTGTATTCGCATGAACAAAATAAGCTGCCTTTCTACGGTGAGGAAATAGATTAAAGTACTTTGCTCGCTCTATTAGCAGCCAACGTAAAAAGACTTCTGTTGTATCTAAACCAAGCCCGATAAATATTAAGTCATTATTGAAAACAACATGTAACCAACTTTGATAACCAGACCATTCATCTACATTTTTTCCTGAAAACAACCTCGATTCATTACCTTTATGAATTAGCCTTCTAGCTCTCTCGACTGAGCCCATATAATGGGATAACCCCAACCGTATACTTCGGTTGTATCGCTGCATTCCGTTGATGTGCCAGATGGCAAACTCACCGGCAGGATCACGAACTTGATGATTAGAGAAATAACTTTCCCAAGGATAAAAGTCAGTAAAAGATTTTGAATTAAAGTGCGTGATGTCTTTAGTAAAACTTGAGGACAATGTTTCCTCAAAGTTTGTGGTTAATATTGGTACATTCTTACTCTGAGCCCATGTAGAAATACCCACATGATGCTCTTTTGGTGTCCAGTTACTCATTAAGCCACAGAACTCTTTCTGCAAGTTAATTTCGTCAGAACTCTTAGTTAAATCGAGAGCGTCATAAAATTCAGTAAGCGAGATCCCTTCGGGTGCAGACAGCTGTGATGCTGACTTACTGTGAATTTCCCACAGCTTTAATAGCATTTTGTCCCAAGAGTTGTTTCCATCAGCACGAGTACTGTTGTATCGATTGATACCGTTGCCAATTACGAGCGCAGGCTTTAATCTTCCATCATCTAATATATCTACTAACTTCAAATTTAACCTCTTATTTAAGCTAACGCCGCATTAAGTCGTGAGCATCACCTCCACCAGACCTAAAATATCGTGTCGTAGATACTAAACTTGATTTACACAAAAAATTCCAAATGTCGCTAATCTGTCTTAACGATTTGTTATGTTATTCCCCCCCACCTTTTGTCTTATATGTTTCATTTTTGTAGTTGATATTTGATGTAAAATTGGTCAGTACAAGACCAATTAAAACCAAGGTGTACATTGACTGAGTAATAACCAAAACCTTAGATTTAAGATCATTTGGCAGCATGTCGCCATAGCCAATTGTAGTTGCTGTTATAAAACTAAAATAGATTGCATCAATGCTGCCTTTTAGACCATCGATTGAAGCAAACCCCTCGTAAAGTACTCCAAACCCCAAACAAATCTCGACATAGTTAATCATCACCATCAGGTAAGATCTTTTATTTGAAATTGGACTAACATATATATCAGACAGAAAAATTAGCCCCAAGAGGTACAAAAGAGTTTCAACTAGCAGATAACCAGTTAAAGCTAGAACAAATGGATTTGACTGTAACTCTAATGAGAATACAACTAACGGAAAACATAGCTTTACCACAACGTAGAACTCTGTTGCTAGTTTTCTGCACAACAACCCACCGTAACCTGAAATATGCCTTACATACAAACCAGGAAATACGAATGCGGAAATCACTAGTAGCAATCTAAGTAATCTCTCGATTCCAAATGTTTTTTCTGTCTTCTCATTCCAGATTTTAGATACTTTCCAGCCTTGAGACTTAATCGCTGGATGTACAAATCGTTTTTCAGAGACTAAATCACTACAAATAAGTTTCAAGAAGAATTTTATCACTAAAAGCAACCACCTAAACCAATGAATATAAAAATCTAATATATTATGCCAACGCTCTTTGGAAAGGATACTCTCAAACCTTCTTATAAAAATGCGTTTAAAACAATTATGTAACCTTGCTGCAAAAATTATATCCAATACACTCTTGATCAAAACGCTCAAGCAAACTTTCATTCTATTGAATATACAACTGTATATTGTACATCCCAATAGCAAAGCGTGAATTGACACTCCTCAAACTTTCACAAAAGACACAAAAGCTCAAAATTATCGATATGGCTCTACCGTGACATCCTTGTCACGGAAGGTCACTGCCGCGTTTACACCTGCTATGACTTCAAGAAAGTTGTTTCTTGATTGGGGTTTACAGTTCATAACTAATTTCTGTCGGATAAGCGGCACCTGTTGCCAGGTGCTGCTCTCCTAAGAACCGTACGTGCAACTTTCACTGCATACGGCTCAAGCCTCGAACAAAGGGGTCGGAGCGAATAAGGTCAAACCTTCTTGTAAATCCACAAGTGTAGATACGGCTGCGAGCTTCCAAATCAGGGATGATTTGGCAGAGCTTCCATGGATGGACTTGCAGCGTCTCGCAGAAGCATCTGCACATCCCCCGCTGGGAAGCGTTAGATAACAATAGAGTAATGACCTTCAATGACATATGCCAACAGCAAAGGTCACTGGATTCCGGCTAAAAAGCTCTGCCGGAATGACAAAAAATGAATAAACAGCTCGGAGCGAATAAGGTCAAATGTTCTTGTAAACCACCAAGTGTAGATACGGCTGCGAGCTTCGACAGCATGGAAGCTGTCGCAGAGCCCACAGGGATGTGCTTGCGGCGTTTCGCAGAAGCATCTACATAGCCCCCGCTGGGAAGCGATAGGTTGCCATGAAAGTACGACTTTCAAACACGCTTCCAAGTATCAATGATGCCACAACCTCAATCAAAAAATGTAATCAGTCTTCATTCGAAGAGATTGATAAACGGGTGTAGATACGGCTGCCAGGCGGTAGGTTACATTTAAGGTACGACCTTCAACCCCACCACCAAATACCAACTCAGCCGAAAGCTAAATCAAAAAATGTCATCAACCTTCATTCAAAGGCGAACTACTTATGTCCCCATGGAACTGGCGGTAACGCTACCGGTTTAGTCAGGTCAAAGTCGACTCTGAAATCACGCTCTTCACGTGTCAGGCGATAAGTAAACTCTTGTGGTTTGATGTACATATGCCACACATTGGTAATAGAGACATTTAAACCATTTTCTCTAAAGTTATTGATCGAATAGGCATCGACGGGAAAAGACTGCTCAGTTGCACTTCCCATATCTGCAGTCATACCGCCATACATAGTCACCTTGTCTTCACTGCCATCTTTGTGACGATGATCGTGGGCTAAATGTAAGCCGTATTGAGTTTTAGTGATCACCCAAGTACGGGAATGGTCATCACCAACATGAAAAGGAACTTTTAGTTCCGTGTCGGTACACTCACGCACATGCATGATAAGTTTCTTTCCGTTGAATGCTGAGTCGGCAGTGTTTCCTGCTGTCACAGTGCCTTCGAACGCTTTACCACAATGGGCAGCAATACTATCGAAAAAATCTGTCTGCTCAGTGGTTACAGCCATAGCCGGAAGTGCAAAAGTAGTGGCGGCTAAAAGAGCTACCTGTGAGTATTTTGTTGTTTTCATTATTATCTCCAATTACTTGTAAATAGCAGCCTAACATAAGGAGATAAATTTTAACTTAAAGGGTCTAATACCATTGATATAAAAGCCCCTCAGCGAAAGAAATTACTGAGGGGAGGGTAATGGAAAGCACTAATTGTCGATTAAACTCCTGCCTAAGGGACAGGACAGGCTAGGCTTTCACAACTCGGACTGGAATGCCGTGACGGCAGTTAGCACCTGTCCAATAATCATTGAGCATGCTGGCCTTCTGCTTTCGAGTTGGATCCGATGGGATCATCTGATTAATCGCCACACCACCGGCACGCTCTTTTAAACCCGCCAGCTTTTGACCATTGATAATCCTGTCATCACCACCAAAACCTTGGGTGTGACCAAAACCATGGGAGACACATACAGCGCCTTTCGCCACCCCCGAATCGGTCTGCAACAGACCAACGGCAGGCTTGCCATTCGCTGTTATCAGCTTGACATTATCGCCGTCGCTTAAACCCTGCTCACTGGCGGTATCTTGGTTCATATAGACATAGTTAGTCGGACTAATTTCGGCGATACGCTTATAGGCCACCGCATAGTTAGAACGCACTGTCGCCTTGTAGCTTGAGAACAACAGAGGATACTCCGACTTAGGCCAATGACTCTCCCAGGTATCTCCATTCCAGAATTTGTGTTCCTGATAGGTTATTGTCCCTGGATAACGCTCTCCAGAATAGGCATGACGCAAGTGAGTAACGGCTTCATGATAGATCTGCAGACACTTAGCACCCGCCCCCTTGATAAACTCACCGTCATAACGATCATCCGCCACATAGTAACCGCCACGTGACAGTAAGGACTCTACCTGACTCGTTTCAGTTGGGGTCAATCTTGGACTCAGCGGTTTCATCGCATAATCCAGCCCGGCCCACTCTCTGTCCTCAGCAGTCACCTTAGGCAGGTTTTCACACTGAGCCGCTACGTTAGCCAGATATTTAGCATGCCAATCTTCGAAACATAGCAAGTCTGCCTGATGACCATCCGCGTGAACGATCGCTCCTTTACCGAAGCCGGGGAGATTCATCTCTAGGGCGATATCGATCAACAGCTGCTCCATACACACATGCTGACCACGTTCGTTTTTAACCGTTCTCGGTGTGACCAATGGCGCTGCAGCAACAACCCCCAACATATGCGATCCCCACATACGATCGGCGGCATACTCCTCCAGCATTGAACGATCCGGAATGAAATAATCCGCATAACGGTTGGTTTCATTCATGTGACAATCGATACCTACTATGAGAGGCAAACGCTTAGGATCGGCGATACTCGCCACGACTTCCTGGCTTATCGATGCAGCACTGTAGAGGAAGTTGTTGCGCCAGTTGAACAACACTTTGGCCCGATATGGGTCGGCGTTAGCATGGCTGGTCCACTGCTCGGCAGCATTCATGGCTGGCAGAACTTCATGCCAAGGTGTGCTTGCCGGATAGGGGTTTTGTCCCTTGGCTACCTTCTGTTGATACTCGGTAGAGGACTCATAAGCGCCATCACGACAGGCATTGACGACACCATCTAAACTGACACCATCGGCGATATTAGCCAGATCATAACGCCCTTCCATGCCACCGATAGGACCATTGCCGTAAGTCGCGCCACCTTTAGCATCATGGGAGCCCACTAAGGTATTCAATGTTGCCCAGATCCAACCCATCACGAATCCATCGGAAGAGTTAGTGCCGCCGTTACCTGCGATACAAGCCCTACGCCCATAATGGCCTAAGTCTCTCGCCACCTGACGCATATCTTCGATGCCGATCCCCGATTGTTCGGCATAGACCTTCATGCTGGTACGCTGGGCTTCCTCTCTAAGCAGAGACAGGGAAGAAACCAGCTTAACCTTACGGCCCTTGCTATCCTTAAACGCTTTACTGACAAACAGCTCAGCCTTGTCACCATTCTCGGCAGACACTAGGCTGCTTTGGCTCCCCGATTTGATGATTAACGCTTCATCGCCACCTAGGCCAAAATCGGCGGCCTTAGCGAAGTCTAGGTAGTTCGCATGTTTAGGATCCATCACCACCAAGTGGCCGGCATTGGTATAGTTAAGCTCATCCGCTGCCTTCGCCGCCTTCTCACTCGCCCCTTCAAGATGGGCCTTATTGAACCAGCCCTCCTCAAGCATGGTGCGAATGACACCGAAGGAGAATGCGGCATCCTGGCCAGGTTTTACTGCTAACCATTTGGCATTAGTATCTGCGGCAACCGTGGTACGTAATAACGGATCGACACACACATACTTGAATTTTCTATCGACTCGGCTATCTGCAAGCCCACGTCCAGCTCGGTTAAGACTGTTACCCGATGAACCTGGGCTGGTGCCCATAAACAAGCCATATTCGACATTTTCCCAGTCGACATCGTTGAGCCACTCTTCAAAACCAGCCGCCATTCCAAGGCTATAGCCAGTTGCTTGCGCCGCTCCGCAATAAGCGTGCTTAGTACCTAAGTTGCTGGTGCCCCAAGACTGCTGCATGAAGCGCGCATAAAAACTACCTCGCAGCGTATCTTCGGCGCAAAATGTAGCAAACAGATGGTTAGCCGCGGTGCCAAACTCCGGGAATCCAGGCTTAACTTGTTTATCGAGCTGACGTACAGCTCTTAACCCCTCTACATGGCCCTCTCCAAACAGATCTCCACCTTCTAAAATCTCTTTTAACGCTTGCTCATAACTGATGCTGACCCACTTACCCTCGCCACGCTTTCCATCACGTTTAAGTACTTGGGTAACCCTACGTTCGTCATCAACGGAGTCGGCACAACTCGCCCCTTTAGCACAGGTAGTGGCGCGATTTTCCAATCCTGCCTCACCCGCTAAGGCTATATAACTTTGCTTAACAGGCATATCTATAGGTAATGGAGAGCCTGAGTTGTTCTCACAATATGGGTTACCACCAACTTTGAGAACTCTGTCACTCGCTTCATCGATGCGTACCCGTAAGCCGCAGATGTTATAGCAACTGAAACAACGAGAATATGCCGTTCTTATTCCAGGCGTTTTACTCCATTGTCCATCGGCACTCTGTAGACACTCTGGAACAATTGGGTGACCGAAACGGGATACATCTTCGCTGCGCACAGCATTGGATGCTTGAGTTTTTTCACCACAACCCACAGTAGCTGCAGCGACAGAAACAGCGCCCGCTTGGGTTAAAAATTTACGTCTATCCATTGTCAACTCCTAGCGCTGCCATTCGAGAAAATTAAGTGACAAGATCTCTTGATCGTCTGTCTGTTCTGGTAAACCGATATAAAAGATATTGGGCTGAGTACCTGCCTCAGATAACATGGCATACGCCTTATTGTCCCTAAGTAGCTCAGAGACCTTGCTTTCAGGATCATTCAGATCGCCAAATACCCTAGCTTCACCAATACAGGTCTCAACACAGGCAGGCAGCAGGCCTACTGATACGCGGTGAATACAGAAATTACACTTTTCCGGGGGAGATTCTAACGTCTCATCTTTGCGTCTAGCCCCATATGGACAAGCATCGACACAAAGCTGGCAATAGATACACTCATCATGGTCAATGACAACAATGCCATCTTCTTTACGCTTATAGGTCGCTTCGACAGGACATACATATACACACGCAGGGTTATCACATTGATTACACTGATTTGGTACGGCTAACGTTGATATCTCACCTTGATGCTCAATACTCGCTTGATTAACTCGGGTTCTTCCTCGTCCTGCATCAGTCTGGTTTTCCATCGCACAAGAGACGGTACAGGATAAGCATCCAGTACAACGGCGAACATCAAACACCATAGCCAAACGTTTTCCTGCAGTTTTTGCCTGTAATTGTGCCATCGGCACAATTGACAGCATGGCACCACCAGCAACCATTTTTAATATGGAACGTCTATCCAACATAATCCACCCTTATATATAAACTATATTTTCACAGCCAATATGAATTGACCTTTTATTTTAAAATACACATATAAGAAAGAATTAATAACTAGTATTAAATTTAAGATTTAAGATTAAAACAAAGCTCACACTTTAAAAATAAAAAAATAAATTGTGAAATAAAATCCTAGATAGTATTTTAATGTGATTATGATAATTAATTAATCACATTGTAGTACAACAAATAATCCCAAATATTAAACAAACGAAACAATCACACCAAGAATACATTAAAATACAACGCGTTACACCAAGACAAGATCAAGCGCCCCGATGCGACCACAATATTTTAATTTATAAAAATCAAATAATTAATGAATAAAATACAAATATCGAATATCGATATTTGTATTTATCGATATTTAAAAATTGAGATTAATATCAAAGTAAGAATAATAACCACATTAAAAGTGTGACATATAGCACTGTATTAACGCCGAGATACATAGATGATACCAGCCAATAACAAATCACTTGATATATACCATGAATAAAATTGACCAGTTAAATTACAATCAATTAAAAGTTTTCATTTCAATATATGAACATGGTCAAAGTCATCATGCAGCCAACGAATTAGGCATGACAGCATCTGGGGTCAGCCGCACCTTAAAAATATTAAGAGAGATATTTAAAGATTCACTATTTATACGTCGCGCTTCCGGATTTGTCGCCACAGAAAAAACTCACCAGATCATTCCAATGGCAAAGGCACTCGTCGAACAGTACCAACAAATAGAGGTGCAGCATTCCGTCTTTACGCCTGCCGAGTCAGGTGGCCAATACATCATTCATGCCTATGATGAATTCGTCTATGCGGTGAAGAAGGTAATACGCGATGACATACTTCTAGAAGCACCCAATCTTCGCTTCGATGTTCGCGTGCTCACCCACGATTGCAGTATGGAGCTGGCCAATGGTGATATGGACTTCGTGGTTGTGTATGAAGGATTTAATGGTAAAAACCTCAATTATGAGATGTTCTCCGAAACCGACAGCCTATATTTATTAGCCAGAAAAGATCATCCATTACTCTCTCAATCGCTGACCTTGGAATCCATCTCACAATACCCTTGCCTTGAAATAGACAATTATGACGATCTGACCTGCCCGCTATTAGTCAATCTGTGCCGCGAACAAAATCTCACCATGGACGTTGAAGGCTATACCGATAGTCTCGCATCAGCCATGAGACTACTTAGTGAAAGCGATGCGGTGACATTGAGCTGCAATCAGTTCACACGTCAGTTCGTCAAGATGATTCCTCAGATCCAATACATCAAATTACCAGAATATTTAGCACGAAAATGCCGTATCCGCCGCAGAGAAAACCGAGAGATTGGCAACTATGTTCTCTTTGGAAATACCAATAATTCAGCAGCATTTAATTGGGTTAAATCCAAACTAATCTGCGGCTTAGAGAGAGAGTGGCGACTCGCTAGTGATGAATAATTTATACCTTAAATAGCCATAAATGAATAATTAGTCCCTGCACCGGCTAGTCATTCAGTACCCATTGAATCAATAGGAGCGTGACAAACAACAGACTTAAATATCAGCAACAAAAGAGTGAGCTAAACCATAGCTATAAATAATTATTAGTGTGAGCAAAAAGCATGTAACGGCACCATCAAGCTACGCCTGAAGCCTGAGTCGTACATAGCTTCAAAGTGAAGTATCTAACTTTACAAATAAAAATTAAGTAGTGAATAACACTATCAAGATGGGGAACACATATGAAGATTAACAGACGCGCATTTCTGCAGGGGGTTGGAGCCAGCTCCATTGTCAGCTCTCTGTCAGGCTTGATGCCCGGCATTGCCAGTGCTACGGAACAACGTGGCGGCGCACCTGACAAGTTGCTCAAGCGCGAAGGTGAGATTAAATATCACACTTGCCAACGTAATTGTGCCGATCGCTGTCTACTGAAGTTTACCGTGCAAAATGGCCGTATGACTTATGTTGAAGGTGCTTCAGAGATGAAGAAGATGGGCACCTCTCCCTGCGTTAAAGGCCATGCTTACGTACAATACACCTATGCTGCCGATCGTATCTTACACCCTATGGAACGTGCGGGTGAAAAAGGCGAAGGAAAATGGCGTCGTATCTCATGGGATGAAGCCTATGCAAAGATCAGCTCTCGCCTGAAGACTATTATTAAAGATCACGGTGCCGATTCAATTCTGCCATACAGCTACTCGGGCCACGAAGGGGTTATCGGTAAGTACGGCGGACCAAGCCGTTTCTTCAACGCCGTCGGTGCACGTAAACTAGACCGTAAAGTCTGTGTATTTGCCGCCTATGAAGGCCTTAAATCTGTGACCGGTACTTATCAAGGTCCAGATCCATACGACAATATCTACACCAATTGTTATATATCTTGGGGCCAAAACGAAACTGCAACTAACGTTCACGGCATCAAGTTTATCAATCAGGCTCGTGATAAAGGCGCCAAGCTATTAGTCGTTAACCCTATTCGAACTCCTATCGCCTCTCAGGCCGATATCTGGCTTCAACCTAAGCCAAGTACTGATACGCACCTGGCAGCCGGGATCATGAAGTACCTGATCGAGAATAACTTAGCCGACACCAAATTTATCGAAGCCAACACACTGGGTTATCAGGACTTGCTAAAACGCCTGGACGGAATGAGCTACGACGAAATTGAGAAGGTCACAGGCGTACCAACAGAGAAGATGTTCAAGTTCGCCAAGGCTTACGGTGAATCTGAGCTATCGGTATTACGTCTAGGTTACGGTATGCAGCGTAACTACAACGGTGCACGTATGTCTCGCGCTATCGCAATGATGCACGCCGTTGCGGGTCAATATGGAAAGATTGGTAACGGTTTTATCTACGATAATACCCAAGCTGATGACAGCCTAAACTACTCTAAGGGCCGTGCCGATCACATTCACCCTAATAGCGATACCGTAGGTCATGTCAACATGACGGAGATCGCCAAAGCTATTCACCCAACAAATCCAACAGCTTATGGCAAGCCAATCAAGCCAATTAAGGCTGTGATTAACTACAACGGTAATTTCGTATCGGTTGCCCCCGATTCAAATGCCTGTCGTCGTGGTGCCATGCGTGATGATCTCTTCTTAGTCGTTCATGACTTTCTGATGACTGATACCGCAGAGCTGGCAGATATTATCGTGCCATCGACCACACAGTTTGAGTTCCCTGACATGGGCACTGACTATAACTGTTACCACATGCAAACCTCAGAGAAGGTCATTGAACCGGTTGGAGAATCTAAAGACAACTGGATCTTCTTCAAGGAATTAGCCGCCCATATGGGGCTAGATCATCACCCCGAGCTGCGGGTCGATTATGAGCAGATCCTGCGTGACTTCTTAGACACAGATGAACCAGCATTTAGACATAACAACATCACTTACGAGCAGATCATCAAAGAGAAATTTGTCACGGTTTACGATCAACGTCCCTACTTCGGTGACGGCAAGTATAAGACTGACAGTGGCAAAATTGAGTTCTATTCAGAGATGATGAAAGATGCAGGCTACCACCCTGTTATCGACTTTGGTCTGCCTGAAGATGAGATGATCCCTGAAGAGAAAAACTTGCCGTTCCGCATGTTATCTCCGGCTATCCCTCAGCGTGCAAACAGCGCCTTCTACAACGTGAAGTACATTCGTAACTTCCCAGCCTACTTCGCCAAGGTTAATACCGAAGATGCCAAAGAATTAGGGATCGAGAACAACGACAGAGTCAGACTCAGCAACCACAGGGGCGAGGCGTTCTTTATCGCGCAAGTGTCGTCTCAGGTTGGCCGTGGCACTCTTATGGCACCGAAAAACAACTGGCGCCGTATGGATCCACAGGGTAAAGCAAGCTGTACCAACAACCTCACAACCGACAAGTTAACCGATATGGGCGGCTGCTCCGCATACCATTCGACTAATGTCGCGCTAGAAAAAGCCTAAGGAGTAAAAGATGTCTATTAATCAAAAAGTGGGCTTTGTCTTCAGACAAGAGAACTGTGTTGGTTGTGGTGCCTGTACTGTCGCCTGTCAAATCCACAATGAACTGCCAGAGAACCACAGATTTCGTAAGGTCGACCGCTATGAAGTACAGCGTGAAGATGGCGCGATTGATGTGTGGCTATCTCACTCTTGCATGCACTGTGAAAACCCTGCCTGTCTCATGGTTTGCCCAACTAAGGCCTACCACGTAAGAGATGACGGCATCGTTGTGTTAGATCGTGAGAAATGTACTGGTTGTGGCCTGTGTGTCAGCGCCTGTCCTTACTCTGCCGTGAGTATTCGCGAAGATGATGGCAAGGCCGATAAGTGCAACATGTGTGTCGAACTGCTGGACCGCGGCATGAAACCAGCCTGTGTAACCGGCTGCCCGGTGCAATGCATAGAAGTCGACAGTATCGATGAAGTGCTCAAGAAACCTTCGGCAAGTAAAGAGGGCGTAGGCTATGGCGACTGCATCACTAAACCTAACATGGTGATCATTAAGGAACGTGCATAATGAAGGCTGAATATGGCTCAACCACAGCGGCATACTTCGCTTATAAATCGATGATTTTTAATCCTTCGGGCACTGAGGCGTTGAAAGGCCTCATCGACTACCTGAGCGCAAGTAGGCCAGAGAGTCCACTACTCGCCGAAGCGATAAAGTTTATCGAAGATCCTGCGGAGCTTGAGTTTGATTTTAATCGCATGTGCATTGGACCATATAAACTGCTGGTAGCCCCTTATGAAGGGATATATATCAGTGGCAACCATGTCATAAACACAGATGAAACGGTGAGAGTTGCCGAGTTTTACCAAGAGATAGGCCTGGTTATCGATGATAAGTTTAATGAACCAGCCGATTTTATCGGTAATGAACTTGAGTTTCTCTACTGTGTTCACGCCTTAGCTTGTGAACAGAAACAAGTCAATAATCTTGATGCGTTCAAAGAGCTCAAGCAGCTAGCCAATGAGTTTCTCAGCAAGCATCTTGGCAATTGGATCGCTCCCTTCTGCGAAGGAATACGCCAACATGCCTTTCACGCTTTTTGGCGGGAATTTGCTATAGAACTTCATCACTTTATTACCAGTCAGATGAAAGATGATGTTAACAGTCCAAACCCCTGTTAACTCATCGCTACCGAGTAAAACGGCATTATCCGTCAATTTCCGAATCCACCATTATTTCGGGGTTAGCGGCTAGCGCCAACTAAGCGACATGAGTCGCAAAGGAGTTATTAATGAACAAAGCAATACGCTGGTTTAGCTTTATTCTCGTCGGTTTGCTTACCTGTGGAACTGCGATGGCAACCGACGTTGCCACCTTGCAGCCACAGCAATGGCAAACGATAGAGATACATGCAATACCGGGGGATATACCTGAACTTAGAGGGATGCCGACACAAGCAGAATTGCTATTACCGGCATCAATTCCAGAAGATGCCGATGAAGCCGTGCTCGGCTATTTAGGCGCAACCGACAATATCGCATTTCTGGTTTATGCCAGTCTGTTTGGCGTAATAGCCTTGTTTATCATCTTCATCATGGTGAACGGGATCTCACGCCTGGATAAAGGCTTCTCGGGAAAGATGATCAAGCGCTGGTCAGGCTTAAGTGTCAGTGTTCACTGGCTCGGAGCAATTGCCTGCATCTTACTCATGTTATCCGGTTTGATCCTTGCGGGTGGTCGACTCTATATGGAGCCAGGCATGAATGCTTCCAGCTGGGCAGCCTTAGTTGGACTGTCTAGCGGACTGCATGAGCTAATGGTATTTCCCTTCATTGCGGGTTACATCTTGATGATCTTGATGTGGGCACCTAAGCAGATCCCCACAAGTTACGATCTCAAATGGTTCGCCGTATTGGGTGGCTACATCAATATGGGTAAGAAACAACATCCAGATGCAGGCTTCGCCAACGCCGGTGAGAAACTCTGGTTTTGGGTCTTCGCACTGTTCGGCGGCTTCATGATAATTTCCGGGTTAATCATGATGTTTCCAGCCACGTTCGAGGTTAGCAAGAACACCGCTAACCTTATGTTACTCACGCATATCGTCTCCACTGTCATCATCAGCGCCTTCTCTGTGGTCCATATCTTTATGGCCACTGTGATGTCTGAAGGCGGCATGTCTAACATGACCTCTGGATACTGCGATGAAAACTGGGCCAAGCAGCACCACAACCTTTGGTTCAAAGAACTCAAGTAAACGGGCTAATTCCTAGCATCAAGCTTTGCTCACCATCAACTTCATAGGGTGGTGAGCAATCTCAAATAGAGCTTAGGCTCTGACCCAAAAATAGTTCAGCTTTGCACTAACCGACTCTTGCCTAAAGAGAATGGCGGCTAGTTGCAGCCTGAAAAAACAAAGAAGATGAATACGATGAACACACTAAAATCACTCGTGGCAATTGCCGTGACCCTTTGCAGCTATAACGCCTATGCCGATGAGGCTCAGTCATTAGAGGAGCGTGTAGCCCAGCTCGAACACAACACCACAGCATCACAATTTAAAAATAGTCAGGTCAGTCTATATGGCTCAATCCGTCCAACACTTAGCTACCTGGATGACAGCCAAGATAAAACCTGGGATGTTCGTGATGCCCTGTCTCGTGTAGGTATCAAGGCCAGCACAGAATTTGCCGATGGTTGGAGCGCTATAGCTCAGGGAGAGTGGAGCGTAGACATCGCCAATTCGGGGAACTTTGGCAAGGCACGCCAAGCCTATGCCGCTATCGCTTCACCATACGGGCAAGTGGGTATAGGTAAGCAACGTCCGGCTCAGTACACCTTAGTTGCCGAATATGTCGATATCTTCAACCATGGTAACAGCCCATACGCCTATGATCATGAGAGCCCATTCTTCGTCGATAACTTTATTACTTACCAACTCGTCACCGGTGATTTCACCTGGATGGCTGGTGCACAAGTTGATGGTAATAGCGGTGATAATGGTGCCGATATGGTCAACATAGGTGTCGGTTACGATTTAGGCCAGCTACATCTAGGCTTAGGTTATGTCAGCCAAAACACCCAGACAGATGCCAGCCTCGAAGGTGATGATCAAACCATTGGTGGCGTTGTAGCTTACACCTTCAGCAACGATCTCTATGTCGCTGTCAGCTACCAAGATAAACAATATAACCTTGATGCCTTAAGCCAAGACCGCAGTGGTAGCACCTTAGACACTGCGCTGGCCTACCCTATCGCCAAAAACTACAAGGTGAAACTGGGCTACTTCCAGTTTAAAGATGGCATCGATGACAACACGTCAGCCGACTATGACGGCTTCAATACGACCCTCGAGTGGAATCCAATCTCAAATGTACGTGTTCACTTAGAGTACTTAGCCAAGAACTCTGATAAGCATGCAGATGATCAAGCACTAACCTTAGGCTTCAGATACGACTTCAACCTTAACTGGAAAGGCTAAGTCGCTATTGAGCGAGCTGTAAAGCAAAAGAGCTAACCCCAATAAAGAGGCCTACTAGAGGCCTCTTTTCATTTATTTCACTATTGTGGAGATAAGTAATTGTTAGGATTTAGAAAATCGCTGATAGCGTCAATGGTGAGACCACCAGCAATGAAACCATCAATCTAGCAACCGCAAACCATCAACTCAGGTTGATCGTGGAGCAATTCAAGCTGTCTTAACAATCGCAGCAGCGGGTCGTCCTGCTTAGGACTGGGCGACCTGAATCAGCATGCCCGGTTCAGCGCTAACTTGAGCTTATCAATAAATCGCCTTAACACTGGCGGCAGTTGTTGCTGATAGGAATGCAAGGCATACACCTCTCTCATCTCGCCCCTATAGTCAGGGAGTACTCTTTGTAGCAGCCCAAGATCGAGATCGGCTTGCACAAAGATAGAGGGCATAAGGCCAATGCCTATCCCACATTTCACGCTATTAATCGCACTGATAGAGGTGTTCACCTTCAACTGTTTATCACTGCTAAACAAAATACTCTCACTGTGATTATTTTGCAGAATGGCTCGATGTTGCCAAGGGAGAGTGACCAGATGATGAGACTCCAAACTTATCTCATTTACTGGTCTTTTAGCTAAATAACCAGGAGAAGCCACCAGAATGCTATCTAATGTACCTATTGATATTGCATGGTAATTACTGTCCTTTTGTGGCCCTACCGAAATCGCTATATCCAGATTATGCTGTAACAGATCCAGTCGCTCATCGGTAAACACCAACTCAGGCATCAGCTTGGGATACTCATGGCAGAGATGCGCAATTATAGGCGTCACTAACCCAGCTTCGAATGCATGGGGAGCCGTAATCGCGATTCGACCTGCTGGGGCAAGATCGTGTGACTTAACCTCTTCCAGCGTCATAGAAAGCAGATCAAGCAGCTGCTCACTTCGTTCTGCCAGCTTTTGGCCAATCACGGTTAAGTTTAATTGCCGTGTACTTCGATTTAACAGACGTACGCCAAGCCCGCTCTCAAGTTGGCTCACATACTGGCTTACCGCTGACTTAGTGTGTCCCAGCGACTCAGCTGCCGCAGTAAAGGAGCCTTGCTTAATCACCTCATCAAATACCAGCATCTGATAAGCCAACCTCTTTTGTTCAGTTTTATTGAACATTGATTTCACCGTAAGGCTAATTATCATCGAATGAAATAACAATAAACTGCCCGGCATAGGAAAACAAATCGATTACCCAGGAGAAACATCATGAGCCAATCAATACGCCAGTCAGTCATGCACGCCAGCCAACAGTGGATAGCTAACTTTAATCAGGGCAACACTCAGGCTTGCATCGACAGATATACAATAAATGCCTCAATGCAGGTCTCTCCTTTTGGTCGCTTCCAAGGCATAGGTGCTATAGGGGAGTTTTGGCATGGCTTTGCTCAGCATAAGCCAGGCGAGCTGGTCTATCGCAATGTCGAAATTAAAGTCTTGAATCCAAAAGCAGCCATTCTTTCGGCGAATTTTTCGATGAACATTGTCAGTGGTTTTATCAGTAAAGAACTTTGGGTATTAGCAGACGATGGCCAATGGTATCTGGAAGACGACGACTTTAGCGTACTCACTCAACTCGAAGCGCCTTTGGCCAAAGAGCAACGCACAGCATTGGTCTTAGTCGACTTGCAAAATGACTACTTTCCGGGTGGGCGCTTCGAATTAGAAACCCCACTCGAAAGCACTAAGAAGGCAAAAGAGCTATTGTCTCACTTTAGGGCTAAACAGCTGCCAGTGATCCACATTCAACATATATTTGAAGATGAAAGCGCCCCCTTCTTTGCCCCACATACGACAGGCATAGAGATAGAGAGCAGTGTCGCACCGATTGAGGGGGAGCCTGTCATCGTCAAGCATCAGATAGATAGTTTTATCGACACGGCGCTGGAACAGACTTTGGTTCAATTAGGCATAGATAAACTGGTTATCGTCGGCGCTATGGCTCAGGCTTGTGTGCAAACCATCTGTCGCAGCGCAGTCAATAAGGGCTATCAGTGTGAAGTCATCCAAGATGGCGTCGCAGCGCCTGCTTTAGAATATGGAGAACATAACTTCTCTGGTGCTGAAATTATCGCGGCGAACATGCTATCACTCACCTTTGGCGGCGCTAAAATCAATAATAGCCAAGCTTGGTTAGCCCAAAACAGCTAACTCAATGTTAATTTAGTCACAGAAGACGAGTAGATATAAAAAAAGGGAATACTCAATAGATATTCCCTTGTTTATATTCATTAGCTAGAACAGCGTCAAGCAATACTTACCTTTGATGTTTAGGCGTGGTGCCCCAGACATTCTTTTTCGCTGGACGTTGCTTCTTGCTATTGGCGCTCGCTCCCTGGCCCGCGGAGGCTTTACCGCCCTGTTGACTCGATGAGCTGCCAGATTTAGCTTTTCCTTTAGGCTTTCTATCGGCAAACTGATCTTCCGAGAAGCGGGTAAAGGCTTTCTTACCCTCTGTAGATGCCTTCTGCTTGCCCTTATTCGCACCGGCCTTACTCTTGTTACGCAAGGCTTCACGCTCATGACGGGACTCGGCTGGAACGAGACAATTTGCCCCATTACCAATGAGTTTTTCTTTACCCATCTCGATAAGCGCTTCACGGATCATCGGCCAGCCAGCTTCATCATGATAGCGTAACAGTGCTTTATGTAATTTACGCTGACGTCCGCCTTTAGGAACAGTCACTTGCTCTGTCGTGCGTTTCACATTCTTAAGTGAGTTGAGCTCAGTGTGATAAATGGTGGTCGCATTGGCCATCGGCGATGGATAGAAGTTCTGCACCTGATCGAGCTTGAACTTTTCCCCCTTAAGCCACAGTGCCAAGTTAACCATGTCTTCATTGGTTGTACCTGGATGCGCCGAGATAAAGTAAGGGATCAGATACTGCTTCTTACCCGCCTCTTTCGAATACTTATCGAATAGCTCTTTAAACTTGTCATAGCTCCCCATGCCCGGCTTCATCATCTTGTTCAGCGGGCCTTCCTCTGTATGCTCAGGCGCAATCTTGAGGTAGCCACCAACATGATGAGTCGCCAGCTCTTTTACATAGCGTGGATCTTCAGATGCCAAATCATAGCGAACACCCGATGCAATTAAGACTTTCTTAATGCCTGGCACATCTCGCGCAGCGCGATACAGATCGATTGTCGGCTGATGATCTGTATCCATATGGCCACAGATATCGGGGAAAATACAAGAGATACGACGACAGGTTTTTTCGGCTTTCTCACTCATACAGCCTAGGTGATACATGTTAGCCGTTGGACCACCTAAGTCTGAGATCACGCCGGTAAAGCCTGGTACCTTGTCCTGAATATCTTTAATTTCATTCACAATCGACTCTTGTGAGCGACTCTGAATGATACGTCCTTCGTGCTCGGTGATAGAGCAGAATGAACAGCCACCGAAACAGCCACGCATGATGTTGATCGAGGTCTTGATCATGTCATAGGCTGGGATCTTTTCCTTACCATAAGAAGGGTGCGGCACTCGCTGATAAGTGAGTCCAAAAACACCATCCATCTCTTCGGTACTTAACGGCCATGCAGGAGGGTTAACCCAGATCGCGCGCTCGGCATGACGCTGAAATAAAGCTCTGGCACAACCAGGATTCTGCTCTTGGTGCAAAATTCTAGACGCATGGGCATAGAGGTATTTATCAGCCGATACTTTTTCATAACTAGGCAGTAAGACATAGGTCTTCTCCCAAGGTTTAGGGCGAGCAGGCTGTACACTGATGGCTTTAGGTGCATCATTATCGAAAATTTTAACATCCGAGGGGCCGGACAGATTCTTACATCCGACATCGTCAGCCCCATAGGGATTTGGAATAGGATCTATCTTGTGTAGCTGATCAATCTTACGCGAATCCATCCCCTTCCATTCAGGTAAAGGTTCTTTACGGATCACTGTGGTGCCGCGAATATTGTGCATCTCACTGAGCAGTTCACCACTGGCCATGCGATGAGATATCTCCACCAATGGGCGCTCCGCATTACCGTAAACTAAGATATCGGCTTTAGCATCTAAGATAACTGAGCGTCGCACTTTATCTGACCAGTAATCATAGTGCGCGATACGACGAAGACTCGCTTCGATGCCACCAATGACCACAGGCACTTGCTTAAAAGCTTCTTTACAGCGCTGAGTGTAAACGGTGACGGCACGATCGGGACGCTTGCCACCTATATCACCTGCAGTATAGGCATCGTCATGACGCATACGGCGCTCGGCAGTATAGCGGTTGATCATCGAATCCATGTTGCCAGCTGTCACCCCAAAATAGAGATTTGGCTTGCCTAGCTTCATAAAGTCTTCTTTATTTGACCAGTCTGGCTGAGAGATTATCCCGACTCTGAATCCTTGAGCCTCTAGCATACGGCCAATCACCGCCATACCGAAGCTTGGATGATCCACATAAGCATCGCCTGTGACTATGATAATGTCGCAACTATCCCAGCCTAATTTTTTCATCTCTTTTAGAGACATAGGCAAGAAAGGCGCAGCCTTCGTTTGCTCAGGGCGATATTTAGGATAAGTAAAGAGAGTGGATTCAACTTGCATGAGTAATAGAGCCTAGCTGTCTAACGGTGAAAATAGAATATTCGCGCCCACTAAGGGGACGCGGAGTATAGCAGGGGACACTGCAACTAGGCGAACAAAAAACAAACAAAAGTAAAGAAAAGCTAACTTAGGATGGAAATAATTGTGTAACCCTAAAAGTGGTAAGGATATAGCCAGGTTCAACATTTGACTCTAGTTAAGCTAGGTAGCCCATCGAGCCCAAAATAAACCGACTGATATTAAAAATTGCCAAGATCAGAATAGTTAACCAACTGAGTAATCCTCCCCAGAAACGCCCGAGATGATAGCCTCCTCTGCCTTTAGTTAATCCCACTGCATGCAAGAATCGCCCGATAACCCAAGTAACACCAAGCACATGAAGAAAGACTGCAGAGAGACCATTTAGCTCGGCCACTATCAATAACACCATCGCAATAGGTGCATTCTCTACTAGGTTGGCATGAACCCGCGTTGCGAGCTGTAGCTCTCTATTGTCTGCATCGCCAATACCTATCTTGTGTTTTCGGCGCAACTTGACGACTCGCATAGCCAATGCGACCACTAATATTGCAGTGATACTGATATAAAGACCTGAGATAACAACTGACATATGAGTTCCTTTTCCTTGCGTAGATTGTTTATGTAAACCAGCATTACAAGATACAGCAATGATGTAAATATTTTCCTACTGATTAACCTTTTTCCCACAAACTAGGTTAATATGCGCTCGTTTGATGGGAACGGTAAATTAATCCAAAACAGGCCTAACGAGTGAACAACGAAGAATTTATAACAAAACGACGGTTTATCATAAAGTTAGGAAAGTCGTTACATAAATTTGGTACCCCTGCTTACCGACTAGAAGCCCACCTTCAGGCGGTCACTCAACTGCTGGGATTAGAGGGATATTTCCTTATCTCACCGACAGCTATGACCTTTGTGCTGCAGCACGATACCGATCAAGAATATAACCATGTCGCCCGAGTTAACCCTGGCGAGTTAGATCTTGGCTCACTAGCCCGCACCGATGAGCTAGTTGAAGAGCTTGTTTCTGGTAAGCGTACGCTCACAGAAGCATTAGATCGCTTAGATGAGATCGCCAATAAACCTAACCCATACAGTAATAGGCTCACCCTACTCGCTTTTGGTAGCTCAGCTGGCGCTTTTGCCATGTTGATGGGCACAAGTTGGAACGATGTTTTTTGGTCTGCACTGCTAGGCCTTATGGTTTACGGCTTGGTATATCGAGCCGAGCGGTCTAAGCGTATGGCTGAGATGCTAGAGCCCTTAGCCGCTATACTCTGTGCGTTTATAGCAAGCGGAATTTCACATTTAGATCCCAACATCAATTTACCTGTGGTGATCCTCTCGGGCATTATTATCTTCATTCCAGGGCTAGCACTCACATTAGGCATGGCCGAGCTTGCCGCCAGAGATCTCATATCAGGTACAGCACGCATCATGGATGCTTTTATGCTGCTGTTTAAACTCTACTTTGGTGTAATTTTGGGCATGGTTGTAGGTACAGCCCTGTTTGGTGATGCCATCAGTTTTGACCCAGAGCCAGTTCCACAATGGGCTATCTGGTCAGCGGTACCTATTTTATCTATGGCGCTGGTGATCATCTTCAAGGCCCGAATGAAGGATGCTCCCTGGGGCATACTCGCTGGGATAGTCGCATTCTTCTCATCCATGTTAGGCAGCATCTACCTCGGAGATTCTATCGGTATCTTCTTCGGTGCATTTGCCGTTGGCGTCTACTCAAACCTATTTGCTCGTTGGATGAAGGCACCCGCCTCTATCGCGCTGCTGCAAGGTATCGTTATTTTAGTGCCGGGAAGTAAAACCTACATAGGACTCAATACCCTTATCTTAGGTGAGACCATGCTCAATCAGTCACACATAGGTAGTCAGGTATTCCTTATATTTATGTCATTAATTGCTGGCCTAATCTTCGCCAACGTCGCCGTACCACCAAGAAGAACACTCTAATTGATGATGCCTTTGATTGGTGATGTCTCTAATCACAGACTTAATATTTGACAATATTGTTGCCGTGTCACCCAGAAGAACGCGCTAATTTTAGCAAGCCAGCCTAACGCTTATATTCAATATTTGCGCTAGGCAGTTTTTTACCCAGTTACATTATCCTCTACACCCTAGACCCAGTCTGACTCCCCCTAAAATCTACGCACTCCACCGACGAGAAATCACCTATTTATTTTTGACTTTACCTTGACTAACTCCCACTCCGAGTGTGTTATTAAGTTGTAATTAAAATTATTTCATTGCGCTGCCAAACATACCGTAAAAGTATATAAGGCCTTTATATGATGGGATTAAAGTGGATTTTATCTCTGTCTATTCTTTGTTTATTGGTGAGTATGCCAAGCAGAGGAGACGACTCAGTTTTACCCACGATCTCAGTAATGGCAGCCCAAGAGTGGGCCTCTCTTCAAGGCAATAAAAAGCAGTCTAAAGAGCGTAAACTGATCCGCAAGATTGTCGTCTCTAGCCATCCAATCTTCGATGAATCAGATCCCGATACCTTCTTTATTCATCACTGGGCGAACTACCTGCATATCAATACTCGAGAACCAGTTATTCTCAACAAATTAAACTTCGAAGCTGGCGATAGAGTCACTCAAAAAGATCTCGAAGAAGCGCAACGTCTACTGAGGTACGAACCCTATATACGTGATGCAAAAGTCACGTTAGTCGAAAAAGCGCCAGATTCTGATATTACAGCAGCGGGAGACACACTGCTGGTTGAGACATGGGATAACTGGTCCTTGCTACCGACCATGAGCTTAAGTCACAGTGGTGGAGAGAGTAAGTTTGCAATAGGGCTAAAAGAGGATAACTTACTCGGCTATGGGATACGCACACGGATAAATTACAAATCAGATGCCGATAGAACCGGTTATAAACTATCGTTAGAAGCCCCCCTCGATAGCTTTATCAAACACTCTAAAGTGGCCTTTAATTATCATGATAATAGCGATGGCCAAGCAACCCAGCTTTATTTCAATAAGCCCTTTTATACTTTAGACACCAAAGATATGTACTCGGCCATGTACAGCGATGACCAGCGAGTCGATACAATACGTCAAAATGGCATGGACATTAATGAGTTCGAGCACCTACAGAACTTTAATAGTTTAATCTACGGCTGGAGAATTGATAAAACTCATGATGCAAGAACTCGAATTATCACAGGTGTCACTCAAGACAAGAGTATTTTTGGCAACATAGATGCATATCCTGATTCAGAGTTACCCCAAGATAGAGACTTCCTCTATCCATGGGTTGCCTACGAGTATCTTCAAGATGACTACCGAGTCCTTAATAATGTCCACCTAATAAACTATAACGAAGACTTTAACTTGGGCTGGCATCATTACTTAAAGTTTGGCTTAGAAACCCAAGATACCTCAGACAGCTCCCCTGTGGGCTACCACCTAAATTGGAAAACAACACGCGGCTACCAAGCAGGACAGGAGCTATTACTTCTCGGCTTTGATGGCAAGGGAGTGTTTGCTACCAGCCAAGATGATTTTTTTCAGGTAAATCTAACCGCTGAATATTTTTATCAAATAGATCCTAAATGGACCATCTATACAAAAACTAGGCTAAGCACTTCTAGCAATAATTACTTAGATCAACCCTTTGCACTTGGTGATGACACAGGTATACGTGGTTACCCCAATGATTATCAACACGGTGACAATCAATGGCTGTTTACTTCCGAGATCCGTAATTACCCCAATATAAACCTGTATCAACTTGCCGAACTGGGTTGGGCTGGATTTGTCGATATAGGGCAAGCATTTGGTGGACCCGATGAAAACAATGAGATCAACGGACCCATAGGCAGCGTCGGCATAGGCGCGCGCATCTACTCATCCCGCTCAAGTTATGGCAATGTTGCCCATATCGATTTCAGCGTCCCCTTCACGACCGGAGTTGAGGTTAATAACTGGGAGTGGCGCTTCCAAGTTAGAAACCGTTTCTAGCTTCTACCCCCTAATCTAGTCTCAGCCAATTACTGAAATATTTACTCGTAAGAGTTCATGTTTATGAAAACATGTTTCACGTTTAGTGACTAAACTCATAGCTAAGCCCCAACAAGTGCCTCTCTATGCTTCGCTGCTACTTATTACTCATCACTCTCGCCTCTTTGCTTTTCGAAGCCAATGCCCAACCGTTGAAAATTGTCTGTCATGAATTTGCGCCTTTCAGCTATTTAGATGCAAATAAAAGAGTAACGGGGATCTTAGTAGAGATAGTTAAGCAAGCCTGCAGTAGTTGGGAACCAGATTGTGAGATTGAGCTACTCCCTAACAGGCGGGCCAAACAATTTTTCCACAGTGGATTAGCTAAAGGGCATTTTTTAGGTTGGAATTCAGAGCGTGCAAAAACGATCTGGTTTTCAGTGCCTCTTCTTGAAACCGAGTATGGTTTCTACTCACTAAAATACAAAAATATCAGTAAAATAAACCAGCTATCAAATAAAGTTATAGGTGTGTTCGCCCCTTCAAATACCTACCAATCATTACTCAATATAGATAAAAAACAACAACAACAACAACAACAACAACAACAACAACAACAACAACAACAACAACAGTCAGGGCTGCAACCCATGAAAATAGTTAAGTTAACCTCTGCAAACCAACAACCCTTAAAAATGTTAGCTATCGAACGTTTTGATGCGTATTTCGTCAATAGAGACGTTGGTGCTTATTACGCTAACCAACTGAATCTCTCTGACTTACGCTACTTAAGCAGCAAGGATATAATTCATTATTACCTTGGCTTTAAAATGCAATACAACGACTACGACACCATCAAATCATTCAACCATCATTTAGACAAAATGTTACGCCAAGGCAAGTTCGATGGACTATTTGAGCAATGGAAAATACAAGCACCGACACTCGCCCCGTCAGAATACCCTAGTTTAAATATTCCTTTTTAAATGTATTTAATCATTGTAGCCGCCTTCTCAGCATCAACAAAATAGAGTAACAAGCGCCAGCCGTAAAAAGGTGCTTCAATGTATGGCCGCTAACGCTCTCAAAGGTCACAAGATAGATAGTCTCGTCCAAATACTCTGTGATTTTTGCCATAAGGTAGCAAGCCAAGCCAATTAATAGGTAGCCCCTGTGGGATGAGCCAGATTTATATAACAGGAGTACCAAAGGTATCGTGACAATAGGTAAAAGCTGTACCCAGTAATAAAGACGAAGATCATCGACTGCACGCCAGTAAAAAACGCTGGTAATCCCAAGAATAATCGCTGGCACCAAGATGAAACGGCCAACTCTCAGGCCTAAGCTCTCCTTCATCAAAGCGGAGAACAAGCCCATAAAGCCCAACGTCATCGGCAACCTGTCCCATAACAGCGACTCATTGCTGGGAGCAAAATGATAGTAGGCTGAGCCTAGGCTAACCAAGATGACTCCAATAAAAAAGACACTCCACTCAGCATGTTTTCTGCGACGCTCGCTCGCTAAGCAGAAGCGAACTCCTAACACGCCAATGATTAAAAACGGCAAGTTTGATACGAGATCCAGAAAGTGGGGAATAAAGAGTAAACCCCGATTATCGGCAAATTGATGATAGCCCACATCTTGCGAGATAGCGTCCAGACTGAATATCCAAACAAAAGAAATCACTATGGTGCAGATAAGCACAGCATGGCGCCAATACAGATTAAAACAATCTATTACCGAGTGAGTCAATTGAGTCTTCATCACTACCTCTCCAATACATTCATTAGCCAAAAGTCAGTGCAGACAAGGGCTATACCGCCTACTAATCTTGTGTGTTAGTAGCGAAAACCACAAGCTGTTGCTATAAAGTATTCAGTGGAGACACCAAGAGTATCGAAAGGTAATACTATGAGACAAACCAGACTCTTAATTGAAACCTTAAAGCGAGAATTGAAGAAGCAGCAGAAGACCTATAAGCATGTTGCCGAGGCACTGTCTCTGTCGGAGGCGAGTGTAAAACGCTTATTTGCCGAAGAATCTTTCAGCTTAGAACGCTTAGAGAGTATCTGTGAGTTATTACATTTAGAGTTCATCGATCTAGTGAGATTGATGGAGGAGTGTATTAATTTAACTTCTCAATTGACGCTAAAACAGGAGAAGGAGTTAGTGAGTGATATTCGTCTGCTACTGATGGCACATTTTCTTATTAACGGCCTACGTTTCAGTGATATTACTGATAACTACGCCATCTCAGAAACCCAGGGGATTCAACTTCTGGCTAAACTAGACCGAATGAAGATCATCGAGCTACTCCCAGGAAATAGGGTCAAGATGATGATATCGAATAACTTTCAGTGGATAAATAGGGGGCCGATTGAATCTTTCTACCGCTCGGCGATTCAACCCGAATTTTTCGACGCGCGCTTTAACCAGCCCGGAGAATGTCAGCTGTTTGTTTCCGGCATGCTGACACGGGACTCTAACGCAGAACTCATTAATAAGATAAAACGTCTGGCCAATGACTTTAGTGAACAAAACACCCAAGATCAATCCGCCACATTAAGCCAAAGATTTGGCACTAGCTTAGTCATTGCCATGAGGCCTTGGGAGCCTAAAGTATTTGAGAAACTTCGTAGAGGTGACTCAGATAAAAAATTCTAAATAGAGTCGCAATATAAACACCTATGAGTATCGCCAGATGCTACACCTCCTACCCTTGTTGCACCCAAGTCATTCATAACAGACACTCGAACCTCAATGATGGCTGTAACACTAGCAGCAAGCAGGTTAAAGGAGTTCAAAATGGACAACTCACATATACAGAGTAATTCGGCCAGCTGGATATTCTTTATTAAAGTCTCCTTCTCAATTGCACTCATAGCAATGGGGATAGGCATCATCTTTATGCCTGGTGGATTAGTCATTCAGGGCTATTTTGCCATCTGTTCACTGTTTTTAGTGAGCGCGACGATTACCCTATCTAAGACCCTACGTGACGAGCATGAGAGTCAGAGGTTAATCAGCAAGATTAATGAGGCCAAAACGAATAAGATCCTCAATGAATTTTCAGACTAGATGACTCTAGATGATACAGAGGAAGTGGGAGGCTATATGTCATGGGTTAACTTACTTACCGTGTTGAGAAGCCCCCTTCTTGCCATCAATGAAGTGCTTAGATCACAGCAGCGATTAAATCAAAATCAGCAATACCGAGATATAAACAATGAGCAGATCAGGCTGATAAAGCACGAACTAGACCTTGTATCAGCCTGCATAGTTAAGCTTAAATATAAGATGAAATTGATAGAGGCATGCATCACGAAGCAGGAGAGCTTGGCAATAAATGCCTTATCACTAAGTAATGATACTCTCGCCTATTCGATCGCAACACTTATCGCCCATAAAGAAAATGAACTCAGCTGCTTATGTAAACAACTCAAAATAATGGAAACCAGTCAGATAAAACTGACACAAGGTCTAAGATCATCGATCAAGCAGAGGCAACAAATGTAATATGAGCGCAGCCCTTTCCTCAGATAAGTATCTCATGTGATAAACCGCCAGCTATCTTGCTAACGACTAATAATTAGTGACTTTTTGCTCAGTGGCTGTGCCCTTGTGAGAAATTAATCATCATCACGCCTGCGGCAACCAGCCCCATACCGATCCAAGCCGTAAGATCTAAATGTTGACGATAGAAAAGTGCAGATAATAGAGTCACGGTAACAATGGCCAAACCAGCCCATAACGCATGCACTACCCCAACAGGCATCCCCTTCATGGCTTGGCCGAGAAACATAAATGCCGTCAAATGCCCAAGGATCACCAGTGCAGCAGGCAAGGGTCTGCTAAAGCCATCGGTCGCCTTGAGCGCCACATGAGACAAAGCTTCGGCCATGACACCCAGTAAAAGAAAGATCCAACTCATAATATAAGCCTTTATGTAAAGTGGTCGCAGACTAAGTCCGCTGCCTAGATTGGGATATTGATTTTGTTGCGGCCATTATATTCTTAATCATTCAGATGATAATCTAGCTAAATAACAAATCACTTTTACCTATGAGTAATAAAGTTTGTGTGATCAAAAATAAAAAAGCGCCGAAGCGCTTTTTATGATGTCCACTCTCACGGATATCGAACTAGCAATCTGTGTTAGCCGTTACTCGCAATATGAGCGGCGATGGCATCCATCAATACTGGAGATAGGCAGTCATATGGCGCCAATCCCAGATCAGTTAATGTATTGCGCACATCAGCCATGGTTTCAGGTGCTGTACCTGACTCGATGATTGAAGAGACAAATGCAGCGAACTCAGGTGCAGACCAACCTTGTTGCTTAGATAGCTCTGTATGCACAAAATCTAAGCCATAGAATGGGTGTCCGGTGTTTTCGATGCGACCGTACATATGAGTGCCACACTCTTTACAAGCATGGCGCTGAATTGCCGCCGACTCATCGATGATCTGTAATTTATCAGCATTGGCCGTTACTGTGACGTTCTCTTTTGCAACCACGGCGATCTGAGCAAACAGAGCACCTTCTGGCTTCCAGCATTTACTGCAACCACATACATGGTTATGTGCAGTTTGCGCCGTAACGGTAACTTCTACAGGATTATGTGAACACTGACATTGCAATGTTCCTCCGGTAAAACCTTCTGCTGTTGCTGGGATGCCATTATCGACCTGTGGGTGAATTAATGTTTTCAAAATGATTACTCCAAAAAAATATGGCTAAGCCCTGCTTGGCAAGGCTTAGGTTGTTAATTACATCGCTTGATTAAAAATATTGATGATCTCTTGTGTGCTAGCCTTTCTTGGGTTGGTTAAAGAGCACGCATCGTTTAAGGCATTTATTGCCATAAATTCGAGTTTCTCCTGTTTTACCCCAAGATCAGCAAGCTTCTGGGCGGTACCAACAGAGGCTGATAGTTGCTCGATGACGACAATCCCAGCTTCTGCAGCATCAGCGGCATTCATACCTGTTGTATCTACGCCCATCGCCTTGGCGATATCGGCAAATCGTTCACTACTAGCCACTGCATTGAAACGAGAAACATATGGCAGCAAGATGGCATTACATAATCCGTGTACTAAGTCATATACACCACCTAACTGGTGAGCCATTGAGTGTACATAGCCCAGTGATGCGTTAGAAAAGGCCATACCGGCTAAATACTCTCCGTACTGCATCGCATCTCGCGCTTCACGGTCTTCACCGTTATCAACAACTCTTTTCAGGTTTTGAGCGATTAACTCAATGGCCTTAATAGCTGAGGCATCGGTTATCGGCGTCGCAGCAGTAGAGACATAAGCTTCAACTGCATGAGTCAATGCATCCATACCAGTTGCGGCTGTAAGAAACTTTGGCATCGCGACCATAAGCTCTGAGTCATTCACAGCAATAATAGGTGTCAGGTTTTTATCTACAATCGGGTATTTAGTCTCATCTTCTTCATTGGTCACAATAGCGAATATGGTCATTTCTGCCGCGGTACCCGCTGTGGTATTCACAGTAACGAGCGGAAGCTGTGGTTTAGCCGACAGATGCACTCCTTTAGAGAAGTCACGAATATGGCCACCATTAGCAGCGACCAAGGCGATGCCTTTAGCGCAATCGTGAGAAGACCCACCACCAAAGGAGATAACAAAATCACAATCCTGAACATTAAGTAACTCAAGGCCCTGCTCAATGTTTTTCTCTGTTGGGTTAGGCTGTACACCGTCAAAAATAGCGAAAGCGATATCGTGTGCGGTTAACTCCTCTGTAAGCTTGTCGACGAGTTTAATTTCGACCAATGCTTTGTCTGTCACAACGAGTGCTTTGTTAAAGTTTCTCGCCTGTAGCTCACTACCTAATTGCTTGATGGCATTGGGGCCCATCAGAGACATTGGAGGCATATAGAATGTTGTGCTCATTTTAGATTTCCTTAAATAATATAAAAACTGGCAGCCTCTTTAGATAATATGAAACCACTGAAAGCGGAGGCTGGATGACTCAAGGTCATTCGATGGCAGTGATTATATTCCTTACAAATAAATTGATAATGACCCATTATTGAAAATTACTTTTTATGCACAGTAATAATAAATATCACCACCAAGCCATATTTAATGCTAGATGTGACGTAATGGCAGCTTAAAGTGATAGCTAACTTTAAATTGCATTTAGCCTAAATTTGATAATAATTAGAGGATATTGAATAAAGATAATTTCTTGAGAGTAATAATGTTTAATTGGGAAGGTGTAAGTGAGTTCGTTGCCGTAGCAGAAGCCGAGAGCTTTACCAAGGCATCACAACGTCTGGGGATCTCGACGGCACAAGTCAGCAGACAGGTCAGCGCGCTAGAAACCAGAATGGCAACTAAACTGTTTCACCGCACCACCCGTAAAGTCTCTGTCACCGAAGTCGGTAAAATTTACTATCAACATTGCCGCCAAGTGTTAGATGGACTCGAAGAAGCTGAACGCGCTATCACTAACTTGCAGAGCACGCCTAGGGGTCTGTTAAAAATTACCGCACCGGTAACCTATGGTGAGGGGACATTAGCGCCTTTGGTCAATGACTTTATCGTCAAATATCCTGAACTTGAGGTAAAAATAACCTTAACAAATCAGAAGGTCGACCTTATCGATGAAGGCTTCGATCTCGCCATTAGACTAGGTCAACTCGAAGATTCCAGTATGATGGCAAAAAGGCTGGGTTCGAGAACGCAATATGTCTGCGCCTCACCTAATTACCTATCAACATATGGCTTACCTCACTCATTGTCTGAGTTAGAGCAACATAACTGCCTACAAGGCACACTAGACTACTGGCGCTTCCAAGAAAGTGGTAAGACAAGAAATATCAGAGTCAGGGGTAATTTAAGCTGCAATAGTGGTCATGCACTTGTCGATGCAGCAATCAAAAGCATAGGCATCATACAGCTGCCCGATTACTATGTTTTACCTTTCATTGAATCCGGTCAACTCGTGCCACTGTTAGAGCATAATCGTCAGCCAGAAGAGGGGATTTGGGCTCTCTATCCGCATAACAGGCACCTATCCCCTAAGGTTCGCATCTTGCTTGATTACCTCAGTGAAGCGTTAAGTTAACCAGAACAATATTGGGTCTGAAGCTGCTGTCAGACTCAAGAAAAAGACCCGTGACGGTTATGATACTGAACAGATATACCATGAGTGATAGGGACTAAAGTGTGGCTAAAATGACGCCAAAACTCGATAGTCTATGCCCACAGGGGTGTTAACAACGTGCACGGCATGCTAACTTAATGATAACAAGCCACTTGCCATATAGCTGTTTAGGTAAAGGGTTTGTCGTCACGCCGTCGCCTGCAACAGCTTAAACACAACCTCAAGTTTGAACGCTAACAATGGTTAGTAAAGGCACGTGCGCAAAGATATCTAACCTCGAGCACGGAGTTCTTATGAAACGTATACTTTTGATTGGCGGTCTACTCCTCAGTAGCGCGACACATCAAGCTTTTGCCGAAGAGCAATGCGGTAAAGTCACTATCGCAGATATGAATTGGAGCTCGGCTTCATTAATCGCTAATGTTGACCGCTTCATTCTAGAATATGGTTATGGCTGTGAAGCCGAGTTGATCCCAGGCGATACTATGCCTACCAGTACCTCAATGGTTGAAAAAGGTGAGCCTGACATCGCGCCGGAGATCTGGAGCAACAACGTCAAAGAGCTTATCGCACGAGGTGTCAGTGACAAACGGCTGACTATCGCAGGTAAATCACTTTCCGATGGCGGTGAAGAAGGCTTTTGGGTTCCCCAATATATGCTCGACAAAGATCCAAGCCTGAAAACCATTGAGGGAATTATCGCTAAAGTAAAAAGCTTTGAACACCCGGAAGATCCTGAACGTGGCGCATTTTATGGCTGCCCAGCGGGTTGGGGCTGCCAAATCTCGGCCGAAAACTTGTATCAAGCCCTAAAGCTCGATGCTGCAGGGTTTGATCTTGTCGATCCCGGCTCAGGAGCGGGCCTGTCTGGCTCCATCGCTCGAGCCTATGAGCGTGAAAAGCCTTGGTTTGGTTACTACTGGGCACCCACAGCGATATTAGGTAAATACAAAATGGCCAAGGTGGATTTTGGTACCGGTATCGATGCGGATCATTTTCGGGACTGTATCTCACAAATTGAGTGCGCAGAACCTAAAGTCACCATGTACCCAGCGGCATTAGTACAAACTGTCACCACCACAGCTTTCGCCGATAGATCACCCCGGGGATTTGAGTATCTTGCTAAACGCTCTCTGACCAATGCCCAAATGAATGGCTTACTCGCTTGGATGGAAGATAACCAGGCAGATGGCAATATCGCCGCCGAGTACTTCCTGATGAATCATCAAGACACCTGGCTTAAATGGGTTCCCGCCGATGTTGCCGCAAAGGTTAAATCTGCAATCGCCGATCTGTAAAAATCAAACAAGAATGCGAGGCTAGCAGAGCCTCGCACTTTTATTCCCATCTAGATAGTACGTTTAAAAACTATAGAGGTTGTCATGGCTGACTTTGATTGGTTCAGCAAGTTTCCTAAAATGGATCGTGAAACGTTAGTGGAAATTCGTAAATATTTGGACAGCAGCTTTCGGGACTTCTCCCGTGAGTATGGCGATCTTATCGAGTCTTTCTTCGATCCACTGCTCGGCTTTCTTATCTGGTTTGAAAAGTTGTTGGTGCAATCCCCTTGGTGGGCAGTATTGCTCTCTATTACCGCTTTGGTTTACTTCACCAGTCGTTCATGGAAATTGTCCTTGGGCGTCATCGTTTCATTTCTGCTTATCGGCTATTTCGGCATGTGGGAAGATACCATGCGCACCCTTAGTATCATTACCGTATGTACGCTAATGGCCATAGTACTGGGCGTCCCCATTGGTATCTTAATGGCCCGCAACAATCGCACCCAGGCGGTAGTGACACCCATCCTGGACGTGATGCAAACCATGCCCGCCTTCGTTTACCTGATCCCTGTGGTCATGCTACTTGGCATTGGCAAGGTCCCGGGGGTCATAGCCGTTGTCATCTATGCTATTCCGCCGGTCATTCGCTTGACTAACCTGGGGATCCGCCTGGTAGACAAGGAAGTGCTGGAGGCTGCCACCGCCTATGGCGCCAATTCGATTCAACGTCTGATGGGGGTTCAGTTACCACTGGCCTCTCCCACTATCATGGCAGGTATCAATCAGACCATTATGATGGCACTGGGGATGGTCGTGATTGCGTCTATGATTGGCGTCAAGGGCCTAGGTCAGCCAGTCCTCAAGTCTATCACTAACCAGTATTTCACCTTGGGGCTCTTTAACGGTTTGGCCATCGTCGCGCTGGCCATTATTTTTGATCGCACCTCTCAAGCCTACGCCAAGCGATCTCAGCAACATATGCAGGGTGGACAGCATGACTAACGGATCACAAATGCAGCCACTCATTCAGATCAAGGATCTCTTTAAGGTCTTCGGTAAAAAACCAACCAGCGTTATGCCTATGGTTAGAGAAGGTTTATCCAAGGATGAGATTCTCGCAAAAACCGGCCATACCGTGGGCCTAAAAGCCATCAATCTCGACATTCACAAGGGAGAGATATTTGTGATTATGGGTCTATCTGGCTCGGGGAAATCGACCTTGATCCGTCACTTCAATCGGCTTATCGATCCTACTGAAGGGCAAATCCTAGTTGAAGGCGTAGATGTCATGAAGCTCAATACCAAGGAGCTTGAGCAATTTCGTCGTAAGAAAATGGCAATGGTATTCCAACGCTTTGGTTTAATGCCCCACAGAAGCGTACTGGAAAATGTGGCCTATGGCCTCAGTGTACAAGGAATAGATAAAGCCACGAGAAATGCCAAAGCCAAACAATGGCTTGAGACCGTCGGTCTGACCGGATATGAGCAGCAGTTCCCCGCTCAGCTTTCCGGTGGTCAGCAACAACGCGTCGGCTTGGCGAGAGCTCTGTGTACCGATGCTGAAATCCTCTTGATGGATGAAGCTTTCTCGGCACTGGATCCTCTGATACGCAGTGAAATGCAGGACCAACTGATTGAACTACAAAAAGAGCTGCATAAAACCATCATTTTCATTACCCACGATCTCGATGAAGCGCTGCGAATTGGCGATCGCATCGCGATCCTCAAAGATGGCAACCTTATCCAGGTGGGTGAGCCGGTGGACATCTTGCTCAATCCTGCCGACGACTATGTCGAAGCCTTCGTAAAGGACGTAAATCGACCGCGAGCGCTAACTGTCGAGACCGTCATGAAGCCGCCCGCATATCGCCTAACCGCCGACACGATAGGCGAAGCCCTCAAACAAATGAAACGTATCCCGGCTAACTATGCTTATTACGTTACCGATGAGGGTTTTCAGGGCGTTGTGTGTCAGGTAGCACTGGAAGATGCTGTTAAAACAGATAAAGAAGCGCCGATGGATGAGTTCAAGGTAGAGGAGTTGGAGCCGATATCGCCGGATGCACTGCTCGAAAGCATCATACCCGCAACCATGGAATCAGACTTTCCTCTGCCTGTAGTCGATGCCGATGGCGACTTACAAGGTGAGCTTTCCCGTACTCACCTGGCCGACGTGCTAGCGGACTTCTACACAGGTGATGATGCTAACGACAGCACAAACGAAGACGCAAAAAAGCCAAACTCAAGCAACAAAGATAAATGAATCAAGAAGAGATACCGAACTTAAGTTCGGTATCTCTTTATTCGATTAAAAAGAACATCTAAAACCCCACTAAATCTCGGGCAACTGTTGCTTACTTGCCTACTTGCCTACTTGCCTACTTGCCTACTTGCCTACTTGCCTACACGATGATTTAAAGGCTTGAGTCGACACCAAGCATCATTATTACCTAGCTGGAAAAGTCATTTACCTTTTAAGATGATTGTTCCTATCAAGATGGGAATTATAATAGCCGTCATCAAATACGCCTCCCCTTTCTATGCAATACCTCAGGTATCACAGTTAAGGCCCAATTACTTCAATTATTAATAACGCATCGTTTAGATTGCGCTAAGGAAAAATTATGTCTCGTGTTGTCATAGTCGGTGGTGGTGCTGCTGGGCTGGAACTCGCTAGCCTATTAGGTCGCTCTGTTAACGGTCAGGATGAAATCATCTTAGTGGAAGGTGAAACTCACCATTATTGGAAACCTAGGTTTCACGAAATTGCCGCCGGCACCTTCGATAACGATCTCGACACCTTGTGCTATTTCAGTCATGGTGCAAAAAATGGCTACCGTCACTTTCAGGCCAGAATGACAGATATCAAACGTGAAGATAAGCAGATTATTGTTTATAAACCTAACGGGGAAACTGACACCTTATCTTACGATTATCTGGTGATCGCCATTGGCGCAATTAGCAATGATTTTGCTACCAAAGGTGCATTAGATCACTGCCTATTTTTAGATACCCCAGAACAAGCCAGAGATAGCTGGCAACAGATTAGCGCATTACTGCGTTCAGGTGAGAAGCGTACCATCAATATTGTCGGTGCTGGTGCTACTGGCTTAGAATTAGCCGCAGAACTTGCCAAAGTAAGCGGTAAACTGTCACAGAATCCTCATGCAGCGAGACTGACAATCAACTTGATTGAAGCAAGCGATAGAGTCTTACCAAACAGTCCGATTGAGATGTCTAAGCAAGCTCATAAAAAGTTAGAGCAGTATCAGGTCAATGTCATGCTCAACACGCGTATTGCCAGTGTTGATCAACAAGGCATGACCACCAGCGATGGACAGACATTGAATGCCGATATTCAATTTTGGGCCGCTGGTATCAAGGCGCCAAACTGGCTAAAAAATATTGGCGGCTTAGAGAGCAACCAGGCTAATCAACTGATGGTGCAACAGACTTTAGCCACGACGCTAGATCCCAATATTTTCTCTCTGGGAGATTGCGCCTCCATTCCACAAGGTGATGGCACTATGGTGCCACCTAAAGCACAAGCAGCCAACCGCGCCGCAGTGCATTTAGCAAAAAATTTAACCGGCTTAATGCAAGGCAAGGAGCTGACTCCATTTATCTATAAAGATGGCGGAATGGTAGTCGCAATAGGCCATGATTTTGCCATCAGCACCATGATGAATGACAGGTTAATCTTAAAGGGACGCTTAGTTCGCCGACTCTATGACACCATCTTTCGATTGCATCAAAAGACAGTCAGTGGCCTGTTTACTATGTCACGCTTGATCATAGCTAAAAGGTTGAAGTGTATTTTCCAGCCCAGTAGCTAGTTGGTAAAGCGCTCACTCGAGATGTTATACCAATCTACATAAGTACTTGATCATTCTTACTTGTTAAAACCGCTGATCACTACGTTATGAGTTTGCAATTAGAATAACTAGTTAACAGCAACTCAAGCCTTGTTCTAAGCGGTTTTTCCTGCGTAATTTTATGAACACTTACTTATCCAGACTGGTATTACTTGTAAGCAGGTTTGAAAACTGAATCATAAAAAGCCGCATCACAACAAGTGAGCGGCTTTTTAGTGGAGAAGATGTTCTATAGATAATTGGTTGTTGTATTAAATTACAGCAAATTACAATGACACTTGCTCGCGATGTGCCCAGACCATAGTATCGCCCCACAAAGGCAACATCCATACACCACTATCATCATCTTGATACAGCTGTCTTAGCACCATACTCTCATTTTTCAGCACATTTTTACGGATCTCTCGATAGATGGTGGCAGACTCTTTCGATAGTGTTTGTGGACGGGTAAATGAACGTTCATCGATATCAACGAAGAAGGTTTTAACGGTTTTACCATCAACTTTTGATTGTTTAAGCTTAAAATCACCACTAAATTGATATCGGATAGAGATCTCTTTGAGCAAATCATCGGTGATACAGGCTGCAGCAACCAGTTTCCCTCTATTCTCCGAGTCAAAAATCAAAGATAAACGTACATCGGCGCGTACCACATTTTGGCTATCAGAATAGTAATAAACATCGGCCCTGAATATATCCTCAATGAGCCCCTTATCGCCCCCTTCAAATTGATCCAACAATATCTTGTTATACGTCACCTGCTCCATTCTTAGCTTGGTATTAGCTAACCATTGAATATCGAGAGGAGCGATGGGGAATGTCATAGAGCGAACTAGGTTTAGCGGCTGATGATCACCGCAGGTCTTATCAAATTCATTACAAAGAGCTACCGACTCATAACGACCATTGTCATACATAAACATCTGTTTTTCAGCGCTATTATTCAAAACGGCATCATAGTTAAACCAATTATCTAATAGGTGCCCAACGGGTATTTGTGGGCTATTTTGATTATCTAGTTGTACCGTATTCACCAAGGACGGCTTTTCAGCCAAGATGAAACTTCTCTCTGTTATCGAGGCCACTTCAGGCTCTGCGATTAATGAGAGAATATTAACTGCTTTTTTAAGACCGCCGGAAAAATGTAAGCTTGCGATAACTAGGCACAATCCGACCAAAGAAAGCCATCGATAAACACCACGTTTTCTGCCTTGAATCTTGGTAGATATCTGCACTTCTTCTGCAGGTATTATCACTGATGGGTTGTGCTCACCATCTCTCAGTTTACCGCTATCATCAACACTAAGCGCATGCTCTTTGAGCCCATTGGTATCGACAATGCACAAGCTATAGCCATAGCGGGGAATATTTTTAAGTTCGATCTCTTGTTGTGTAGCCAGCTTCTTTCTTAAGCTGCTCATACATTGAGTCAGAGATGAGGGCGCAACTACCCTTCCAGGCCAGCCAGCTGCATTTAGCGCCTCTTTGCTAACAACGTCTCCAGCATGCTTAATTAGGCACTTTAACACTTCGAATTCAGCAAGAGACAGTGGGCTGCGGTTTGAACTTTTAAGATCAACTAAATCTCTGGCATCTAAGTCTATAATTAAAAACTCTGTAATCTTCATAATCTCCCCCTAACCACGACTCTTTATCTAGTCTCACTAGCAGAACATGCTATACGATTTACCTATTTACAGCGCTGATATGATTCCGGGTTCTGACTAAATAGGCGATACATTATTGATATTTGTGATCTCGGTAAAAAAAGACCCTAGCTCAGTGCTAGGGTCAAAACTTTGCAGGAGATGTAACTTAGCTATTTCAGGTTATGCGACTCCTTCAAATTATTAAGGTCATGACACACGGAGCAAGACTCTTCACCCGTGTACTCGTTAAGTGTGACGCCAAACTGCGCACCGTTCTGCTTCATATGAGCAACGACCTCAGCACGTACTTGTTTACGATCTTCGCCCTCTTCTGCAGCACGCTTACCGTGACAACTTAAACATACGGCAGCGGTAGGAGAGACATACGCATCCGCGACACCATCAACAGCATAACGGCCGTTCACAGGGTTTGTTGGGTCGGTATAGGTGTCCATATAATCAAGATCTAATGCCAAAGGCTTACGACCGACTAGATATTTAGCATCGAAACTATCTTCTGTATGACACTTGGCACAATTCGCTAGGTCTGCGGAGTATTCAACGTTACGTCTCCAACCTTCACCACTTTGGTTAGCTCGGTTGTTAGCGTGCATTGCGTGGATCCAAACCTTCTGATCTGGATGGCTCATGGTCAACTGCTCAACATAATCCTTATCACCTTGCTTGGTATGTGCATCACGAATAACCTGAGTGGGCACCACGTTGGCGTTGTGGCAAGCCATACACTCTTCAGCAGCATTAGAGGCGGTAGTCCAATCACGCTCGCCACGAGGCATCAAATCTTTCAACAAAATTTGCTCATTGCTATCAACATTGCCAGAGACACAAGTTGTACCGTGGAACTCACCATCACCCGCTTTAGAGTGACAGTTACGACAGTTAAGCGTCATCTGCACAAAACCATCTGCAGATGTTGTCGTACCATGACAATCACCACATAGCTCGTTAGTCACTATTTGACGGCGTGGACGCTCCTCCATCAGACCTTCAGTATTAAAGAACTCTAACCAGTTGTAACCCGCAGCACCGTTACTCCAATCAGTCTCACCGTCACAGTCCATAATGCTCTCGCCTGCAGCATCCATACAGAACCAGATACGCGGAGAGATGGTGCCATATAAGTCCGTCACATCACCTTTGAACTTATCTTCCATGGAGAAGGGACCAATCTCGTAAGTCGTCTTGCCATTGTTATAACCAACAACAATTGGCTTCTCTGAATAACCTTCATATGGCCCTTTATTAGTGTGTACGCGCAATACCTTACCGCGACCGTCAGCAACACCTTCACCAAATCCTAGACCTTGGTCATGATCGCCCCAGTTGATATAAAACTCGGCGTAGTAGAGGTAGTTAACTTTATCCAACTGTTCGTTACGCGAGACACCATTCTTATCTAGAATATCGATAGTAACCTGAACGAATGAGCCCTCTTTACCCTGATTTTCTTCAGCTTGCGGCTGAGAAATCATCTTAGCGTCAGTCACTGTTAGGTGGAGGTTCTTACGTCGCTCATTCTGTCCCTGGTAGGTACCAAGGTGTAAGCTCTCGATAACATCTGGCGTATGGCAGTTTGCACACTGAGAATTATCGGCATAAGGCCAGTGGTTGACTCCCTCTTTGAAGTCCACCTCGGTATGACAAGTCACACACGTCTCGGCAGTCGGTACCTCACGCCAGTTAGCGAAATCTGTAGCTTGTTCATTCTCTGAGTGGCAATTATCACAGCCCCCAACCGGCGCAGAAATAACACCAATATGCGCTTCATGGGCCAACATAGGGAAAACTTTGCTCGCATCGCCCATCTTATTATCGGTATGACATGAGACACAGGTTTCCACTTCTGTGTATTTACCACCATGAATAGCAAAATCATCATGACAACCGGCACAGTTTTGATTATTAACTACATTTTTACTGTATAGCGCTTCCTCTCCCTGACCTCTGAAGTCATAGTGAGTGTTGGCATAGGAAATTTCTGTTGAACCAACGGCTTCCCCGCCAGTACGTAAGACGAGTCTAAGCGTCTTTTCATCTGTGATATCAAAGGCAGCTTCAGCAGTGACATCTTTAACGAAACTATATCTGTAACTACCGTCTTGATTATCAGTCAAGGTGCCACACTCAGAGTACTTACTCGCGGGGCAAGCTTCAGAGCTCAACAGGCTCCAATTGCTGGCATCACCTTCCATGCCCTCTTCAAGTCCCGATAGGATAAAACCAAACTTCTCTAACCCAACAACCGGCAACGCCTTCTCATTGGTAACTGTAAAAGTAATATCAGATTGAGTCCCTACCGAAATTTTTCCCATTTCAACAGTGAGCACTTTCGCATCCGTTGCAACAGGAATGCTTGGCTGACCTGGTTGACCTGGCTCACCATCTTTACCATTTTGTCCATCATCACCGGAACACCCTGTCAGGGCTAACCCGATGAACGCTGCTAATGTAGCAACCTTCATACCGATTCGTTTCATCATCAACTCCACTCACTTATATATAAGCCCTCTTCTCTGGGGCAAGTGAAATGTATCGAATCGATGGAAAATATAGTGTGATAGCCTCGATTGCATTCCAGTCAATCTGATCAAGCGGGAGCTAAGCCCCAAAACCAGTAACCAATGTTAATAATTGGTGGCCACTAGGATCCAATCGAGAACGTAAGATGTAGCGATAAAGTTAACTCGCGCTGATTAATCGTGATTGTTAGCACATTTCAAACTCACAAAAGCTAACAAAAGTCTGAATTGTTACCAACCGCTAGGATTTCGAGTCATTTTGCCAACTCTGACAGGAGGTAATGTTCAATCAGTGCAAGATTATCGAGCTCAAAACCGTCGAGACAATGCGCGCTTGAACAGGTCTATAAGCGCCCTCTTATTTAGCAAAAGCAATCAGTTATGGGCAGTTCATTGATCTACTTCCTAGATTTTTATTTATGGTAGTGATAAAAATGATGCTTGCACATTCTCGCTTACTTTCTGAACAAATCGATAAAGGTTCATTCAAAGGCGAACAAACGTGGAGCAAGACTTTACGTTCCAATAAAGGTTCAACAATAAGAAAGGGTCTGTTAATGAAACAAGTGAGTCGTCTTGATTATTTTACCTTACAGGTCTTCATTGGTTTAGTTGAACTAAAAAATGGCAGTGCGGTAGCGGATAAACTGAACACAACACAATCTAAAGTCAGTCGAGCACTTAGTTGCATGCGTGAAGTCTTGTGTGATGAGCTATTTGTGCGACAGAAGTATGGTTTTGAACCCAATCGACTCGCCTTAAAGATAACCCCTATGGTGCAGGCTGTTCTGCAGCAATACGATAAAATTATTGCTGCCACTTCAGATAAAAAAATCTCCTCCTACGAGTTAACTGTCGCAGCTTATGAACATTGGTCGTTCATGGTACTTAATTGTATTCAGCAATCTTGTCGCTGCGTTGAAGGAGGCGTACACGTTAATGTATTACCTTGGTCAGAAAATGTGGGCCAACGCCTGAGCCAAGGTAAGATTGATTGCAGTATTTCGATTGCACCGATTAATCACCCCATGGTAACTGATAGCAAAATTGGTGACATCACGCACTTTTTTATCGTTGCTAGAGCAGGACACCCTTTACTTGAGTCACCCCAACCTCTGGTTGATATTTTTAATTACAATATCGGTTTAGTTAATTCTAATTTACAGAATAATCAGCAGCATCCCATTGAGGAGTACGCTCAAGCTAATGACATCGATATTCGAGTCGTACTTAAGAGTCCAAGCGTGAACATGATTATCGATCACGTCAGTAACACCGAGGATGTATGCATACTATCATCGGCAATGTCTTTTTATTACTTTGAAAACCGCACCGACGTGGGCTTTACTGATATATCATCGGACTGGCGAAAAACGTTTGGCCTCACTTGTGATAGCTATTATTTACACTGTCACCAAACTGTTTTACCACAGATAGTTAGCTGCTTAGAGTCACTGTTAACCAACAAGCTGCGCGAGATGCAAGCTCATTATGATAATACGATAAAATCTATCGCTGACACTCATGTGATTTCAACCTGCTGCTCAAAAAATAATTGTACTGGTTTAGAGTGCCATACTGACTGCCATCATTTTAATAATACCGAACCAGAGACAGTTTAAACACCGACGACTCGCCAGCTAGGATTTAAAACTGTTCGTTAAACACTAATGTACGCTTTGTTTAATAATCTTCGTCACAGTCCGAGTTAACCAATCAATATGATTTGATTCATTTCCTTTCGCCTTAACCAGATACAAAGTCGGATAAGACTGTGACAGATACAGGCGCTTAGTTTCGATTTCAGATAAACAACAAACATGCAGCCCTGGTAACAAATTACTTTGATCGAAAACCTTATTATAAGGTAACAAGGTAACGCTATTGCTATCTGCAAGGAACTGATAGATCTCATGAAAAGTTAACTTACAGTCAATGTCGTCAATGTTGGCTAATTGACACAAGAGTTTGTGTTGTTGGCAATACAATAAAAATGGATCGACTGAAGAGGGTATCGCCAGGTCAACTGCGCTCAAGTATGGATAACTTGCGATCGTCTCTAAATCCAGTTCCTGCTTTAGCAGAGGATGGTTAAGTCCGCACACTAGGTAGAGATGATTCAGCTGCATTAATGGAATAATATCCAATGAATCAACATAAAAGTGAAACCGTTGCTGATTTGACTCACTCAATATGGCTAGATCTATCCTTCCCTGTTTTATTTCATTAAAAATATTGTCAGAGTCAGTGTGCAGCTTATAGCTTAAGGGCAGATGGGCATCATAGATTTCACGACTAAGTTGCTGTGGGAAATGTTGGATCAGCATATCACTAGCAAAAATATTTATCGCACTATCCATTTTATTGTTATCGAGCTCATTGAGCTGATAAAGGTGCTGTGAACACTGGACAAGTTCCTTAGCAATTGGATATAGCTTCCGGGTAAATTCATTGGGGATCAAACCATGCTTTTTCCTAATGAATAAGGGGTTATTAAAAATAACTCTAGCATGCTGCAAGCAACGACTCACCTTTGGCGCAGGAATATTCATTTGCTGAGCAACAAAAGTGGCTGAGTGCTTTTCATATAGATTGACTAATATATTTATACTCAGCATATCCAAATCATCTAGAGTCACATCGCGCATATTAAACACCTCTACACATTTAAGGCTTCACAATTAACAATATACTAAATATTGTTTTTGGTAAATAATATTAGTAATAAAGACCAATTACACAAAGCAATTAACACACACAAACCCACCGCAGTATAATCACGAATAGAAAATCACAAGCAACTGATTTAAATCGCATTAAAATAGTAATCCATTAATCTGCACTTTTCACATTCAAGAATCCCACCTTATGAAACTGATATTATTACTTAGTGGATTTCTGAAACTTATAATTCTACAAGTTAACACTGTGACTAAACTATGATTTCAAATAAATTGATTTTGATATTTATTGCACGAAATTATATGTAAGAGTAATAATTAATACGAGATAAAAATAAATAAAGTAAAAATAATACCCAGGAGGTTTATTATGAACGCCACCGTTATATTCAGTTATGCTTTTATATATTTTGTTTTGTTTTTGATTGTTCCTCTGGTTATCGTAACATTTGTAATGACTTGTATTAAGTTCTTTAGATCGAATGGTATGCAGATGACAGAGCTCAGCGTCAAACCACATCGGTTAGATAAGGAGTCAATGCATTTTCTAAAAACCTTAAAAGCAATGACAAACAATCGCTATGATGTTCTCTATGGCGCATCACTGGTCAACGTTGTTGATATTGACGACTCAGTTAAAAATCATGAAGAAGTACAAGATTTTATGGAGCACTGTCATCTTGATTATGTCGTAGTAGATAACGAGTCATCATCAGTGAAGCTAGTCATTAGTAATTCCGATGAAAGCTCGCCTGAACAGACTAAATTTGTAGAAAAATGTTTAGACTATGTGGGCGTTCAATTCATCAAACTAGACAAGAATAAACAGTGCAATGAAGCTTCAATAATGAACGCGCTCGCCGCATAACAACCCACAAACAATCCTAGCGCCAATGCTAACAATTGGCGCTCACTTCCCTTAATGTTTTGTATTCACCTTTCGGTGTAAGGATCCCTGATGTCCATTACTTACCGTTACGGCGCTATATTGCTTTATGTCGTGTGGTTCTTCTTGTTGTGGGCTAGCTTCCCCCTGCCCGCATCAGCAGAAGAAGAAGCGAACGTAATGACCAGCCGTACTTGCATGAAATGCCATAAGCGTAATGGCCTGATGATAGGCTTACACGCCAATAGCGGACTCGATATCCGCTGTGAAGATTGTCACGGTGAAAAAGGTCGTCATCCTAAAAAAGGTTCTGCCATTAAAGCATTTACTGCCGACAGCCGCACAGCAAAAACTGAGCAAGTTGCCACTTGCCTTACATGTCATGACCATCAAGAACTTGCCAGAGCTCATTGGACTCACAACGTACATGCCAATAATGTTGGCTGTGGTGAGTGCCATCAACTGCACCCACAAAATGATCCCATATTAAACCTGCAAGGATCTCAGCGCAGTCAGCTATGTATAACTTGTCATCAAGCCAAGAGATAGGAGATGCACCATGGAAAATTCAAAGAGACGTTTTCTAAAGGGATGTGGTGGCTTGCTTGCGGGTATATCTGTCTATACCGTCACAAAATCGCCACTGGCAAGTAACGGTGAACCAGAACCCCAAGTGAAATATGCCATGGTGCATGACGAAAGCCTATGTATAGGCTGTCTTGCTTGTGAGGACGCTTGTCGCGAGGTTAATCAGGTTCCCGAGGGAGTCACTAGGCTCAAGATCCTGCGTACTGGTCCATTTGGTGAATATCCAGATCAGCGCTATCACTTTCGCCGACACTCTTGCCAACACTGTGAATCTGCACCTTGTGTAAAAGTCTGCCCAACGGGTGCAGCTTATATCGATAAGGAAACAGGTATAGTCGCAGTGAATGAAGATCGCTGCGTAGGCTGCCAATACTGTATTGCAGCTTGCCCTTATCAAGTACGCTTTATTAATCCAGAAACCAAGGCTGCTGATAAATGTGACTTTTGCCAACAAACCCAGTTATCACAAGGTTTACAGCCAGCTTGTGTGCAGGCTTGCCCAACAAGGGCCTTGGTGTTTGGAAATATCAAAGACCCGACATCTGAGTTAGTTAAGTTATTAAAGTCTAAGCCTAGCTATCGTGAAAAAGTAGATTTAGGCACCCGTCCCAAATTATTCCACATTCAGACAATTGATGGGGAGCTTGTATTATGAGTGCATTTCATTTTGATGGTCTAGTCTGGCATTGGCCAATCGCTATCTACCTTTTTCTCGCGGGATTATCAGCAGGGGCGGCTTTCTTTGCCATTATGCTCAAACACTTTAAATTAGCAGAGCGGGCCTATCTCTCCCCCTTTGTCCAAGCAGCAGCAATTATTGCACCTGTTGCCGTGTGTGCTGGATTGGGAATTCTAGTGCTGGATCTGACTAAACCATTCGATTTTTGGAAGATATTAGTTTTTTACAATACAAGTTCAGTGATGTCGATGGGAGTACTGGTTCTCATGGCTTACCAGCTATTACTATTTGCTTGGATTGGCTGCATATTTGGTGAGCCTCTGCAGCGATGGCTGGCTCATCGCTGGCCATTATTAGACAAAGTGATTGTGGCGCTAATGAAGCAAGAAGAGGTCATCACTGGCGTGCTGGTTATCTTATCCTTATCACTGGGTGCTTATACTGGCTTTTTATTATCGGCCTTGATAGGTTTCCCGCTGTTGAACAATCCAGTGTTACCACTGCTGTTTTTGATTTCAGGCTTATCATCAGGCGCCGCCTCGACCTTGCTGGGTGGTATTTTTCTTAGAGGCAACCCCAACGGCGTTGAAGTGAGGTTTATTCATAAAATTGAGATCCCCATGATTTTAGTGGAGATCATTTTACTGTTTACCTTCTTCGCGGGCTTAATTTTATCGGGCGGGCAAAGCCAAGTCGCTGCCCTCAATGCGATAGGAGAAGGGTTTTGGGGCTGGATCTTCTGGGGGGGAGTCGTAGGTATTGGTTTGACCTTACCACTGGCATTTAATCTTTGGATGAACGTATCGTCAGACAGGAAGTTTGCCTATGTTGCCGTGACTGCAAGCTTTAGCTTGATAGGCGTATTATTACTGCGAAACTTTATCCTCTATACCGGACAGATGACTTCGGCCTAGCATTCGCAATGATTTAGCAGACAACAAAAAGCCCGCTTATCGTGAGATAAGTGGGCTTTTATTTTTATTAGGTGATATTTATGCCCGATAAGCCCTGCTCGGCAGGCAGAAAGTTAAAAACCGCATCTCTTGCGAGATGCGGTTCTACTTTTATTAGGTGACATTTATGCCCGATAAGCCAATGCTTACAGGCAGAAACGTAAAAGGCCCCACATTGCTGTGAGGCCTTATACTTTTATTAGGTGAGTTGGCCGATAAGCCGGGTCTTGTCGTGGACAGTTATTCATCTAGGCCTGCAATCGCTCACAGGCTCAAGCGACCTACCCGGTTCCAACGCGAGCCGCGCCGTATGGAACCCTATTTGGTCTTGCTTCGGGTAGAGTTTACCTTGCTACGAACTATTACTAGTCGCACGGTGCGCTCTTACCGCACCCTTTCACCCTTACCAATCCGAAGATTGGCGGTCTCCTCTCTGCTGCACTTGTCGTCGGTTCACACCGCCCAGGCGTTACCTGGTACCCTGCTCTATGAAGCCCGGACTTTCCTCCCCGTTCTTGCGAACGCGGCAACTGTCTGGCCAACTCGGCGCGGATTATAGCGAGTGTTGGCGATGACGGCAAGCAATTAAATGCCCAGAGTTAATAACCTAGGCCGAACTCGCAGCAGTTTTTATAACCCTATCTCTAAACCATATTTATATAAGGCATTTTTCTTGATGCCATAGATTTGGCCAGCAATCGCGGCAGCTTTCTTTAACGGTAACTCTTCGACAAGAAGCTTAAGTGTATTCACCACTTCGGTTGGAATACCGGTATCTTCGGTGTCGCTACGGTAACCATGACACATCAAGACAATCTCACCTCGTTGCTGGTTAGGGTCACTTTTAACTATCTCAAGCACTTCAGCCACTGTTCCCGAAAGAAAGGTTTCAAAAGTCTTAGTGATTTCGCGACCCATTACAATCTGTCGGTCCTCACCTAAAGCCACCAAAAATGACTCGAGACTCTGAACGATGCGGTGAGGCGATTCATAGAAAATCAGCGTTCTGGGATCTTCTTTCAGTGCAGTCAACTTGTCTAAACGTCCTTTCTCTTTCGAAGGTAGAAAACCTTCGAAAGTGAAGCGATCTGAAGGAAGACCCGATGCACTTAGCGCTGTAATAGCGGCACATGGCCCAGGCAGAGGTGTGACCTCATAACCAGCAGCTCTAACCGCTGTCACTAAGTGGTAGCCAGGATCTGAAATGAGTGGGGTTCCTGCGTCTGAAATCAGCGCCACTGGCTCACCGTTACTTAATTTCTGAATGATCCAATCGGCTCTGTCTCGCTCATTATGATCATGGAGCGCTGTTTTTCTGGTCTCGATGCCGAAGTGACTCAGAAGTATTCCGCTGTGACGGGTGTCCTCACAGGCAATTAATTTGACATTATTAAGTACATCTATGGCACGAGAACTGATATCGGCAAGGTTGCCGATTGGGGTTGGAACTATGTAAAGAGCGACCGCCAGATCCATATCTACCTCGGTTTGACTATCACAAGACTTTCGTCAAGCGTAAGAGAAGGTTAAACTATTGGCTGCATCTTACCAGAGTGGCCTCTTGTGTTGAAAAAAAGTATGTTGAAAAGACTAAATACAACTAAATTTATTTCTATCGCGATTTTATCTACGCTATTGTTCGGTTGTGGCTCTACGCCAAGCCAAGTTAAGCCAAAGGTCACACAAGTATCTTTAGTAAGTGCACCTCTGCAGCCTACGGATTACCTAGCAAAAGCGTCAACGGCCAGCAGCCAGGAAAAACAAAACCGATACGTATTACTCGCTGCACATGCCTTTATCAATGAGGGTGATGCTCATTCAGCCGTCAAGACACTAACCTCTATCAAAACTAGTTTAGTCCAAAAACCTGAACTCTTGGCGGAGCATAAATACTTAACAGCAAGAGCATTAGAGTTAACATCGACTTATGATCAAGCACTCAATGAGCTAAATTACCCCTCACAATGGCAACTTGCCGATTGGCAGATGGTGGCTTATTACCAATTTAAAGCGCGTTTGTATCAATTTACTAAGCAACCGATCGAACAAGTTAGACAATTAAGCCTATTAAGTACTCACCTACCAGCAGAGCAAGCCAGCGAAGTAAATGACAGTATTTGGCGGATCTTGCAACCACTGCACGAGCAAACATTACTGACTTTTAGCAAGGATCCATCTAATTCAGTGTTTGCTGGTTGGCTACAGCTAGCCTACATAGCAAAACATTACGCCATAACGCCTAATAAACTCGTACAGCACCTAGGTGATTGGCAACAGGTAAACCCGACACATCCCGCTTCTATCAAGTTACCGACAGATCTTGAAAAAGCGTTAACTACCAAACCTTACAAGCCAAACAACATCGCTGTGTTATTGCCGTTAACAGGCCCAAGAGCCAATATTGCTAGCACAGTAAAGCACGGTATTATGTCCAGTTACCTGACTAATCCTGATGATAATGTATCAATAAATTTTTTCGATACGGCTAAAGGAGCATCCCTTGCCTATCAGAAAGCTATGGCAGCAGGAGCAGAGTTTATTATCGGTCCGCTACTTCAATCTGAAATTGAAGAGTTACAAAGCGCTACACCGACCAATAAGCCTACAGTAGATAATGACCCATCTTTAATATCTCAACCTGTACCACAATTATTTCTTAATCATGTAGATGACTTTTCACCAAGTAACGATAGCTTCTATTTTGCACTCTCACCGGCGCATGAAGCGAGCGATGCTGCAGAGAAAATGTTTGACGACGGTATAACGACACCGCTCGTCTTAGCCAGTAATAACGCCGTGGGCCATAGAATGGCTGATAGTTTCAGTAAGGCTTGGGCGGAGTTAACTCAAGCACCTGCCGAAATTCATTTTTATGACCCTGGCGACAAAATGAAAGTGACGGTACAAAAATCTCTCGGCGTTATCGACAGTAAGGAGCGTATCGCGCGTATCAAGGCTCTAATCGGTAATACAGTCAAAGCAGATTTTCGCTCTCGCCGTGATATAGATGCTATTTATATGATATCGGGTAATCGAGACCTCCCACTGCTAAAACCTTTTATTGATGTTAATTTTAGTGTTTTCGCAGAGCCTGTACCGCTTTATACTACCAGCCGAGCTCGAGTCGAAGATAACTCACGAGAAGTGTCTCAAGAGCTAAATAATCTTATTATTAGCGATATTCCATGGTTAATAGCCAGTAATGACGAAACTCAACTGGTCGAAAAGCTATGGCCAACTTGGAGCTATGGTCGAAAACGTCTCTATATCATGGGTTATGATGCACTTGAATTAGTTGGTAAACTTGCCCAGATGCGTGCGTTACCCGGCTATCAATTCTCGGGAAGAAGCGGCATGCTGTCAGTGTCTCCCGATGGCACTGTAAATAGAAAGCTCAGCTGGGGCCGTTATCAAAGAGGCAGTTTACGCCCACAATAATGGCATTTAACATAGGCAATAAAGCTCAAGCTTCCCATGAGCAAGGTCAGCTTGGTGAAAACCAAGCCAGAAAATATTTAGAACAACAGGGACTAACCTTTGTCGACCAAAATGTTAGATACCCTTTTGGTGAGATTGATCTCATCATGCAGCAAGGCAAAGAAGTTATCTTTGTCGAAGTAAAATACCGCTCAAAAAGCCATTTTGGCGGCGCAGTCAATGCGCTGAGTAAAAAACAAATTCAGAGGCTGAGGCGCTCTGCCGAGCATTATATGCAAGTCAACAAGATGGATGTGATCTGTCGCTTTGATCTTATTGCTATTGATACCGGACAGATACACTGGCTAAAGAACGCATTTTAAAACAAATTTAATGTTTCATCTCATAAGTGAAAAATCAACTTATGGCATGATAGCGACAGATCTTAAAGTTAAGGATTTACCTAATGTTAGAACGTATTAAAGATAGTTTTACCCATTCGATTCAAACCAAGATTGACGCTTCTGAATCATTGCCTGAATCTATTGAGAAGGCTGCAGAAATGATGGTCCAATGTCTTTTAGGTGGCAATAAGATTTTAGCCTGTGGTAATGGTGGCAGTGCCGGTGATGCTCAGCATTTTTCTGCAGAACTATTAAACCGCTATGAAATTGAGCGTCCACCATTGCCTGCTATCGCCCTTAGTTGCGACACTTCAACAATCACCGCTATAGCTAACGATTACAGCTACGACGAAATTTTCTCTAAACAGATTATGGCACTAGGTCAGCCTGGAGATATCTTGCTTGCGATTTCAACTAGCGGTAACTCAGGTAACGTCATTAAAGCCATGGAAGCAGCCCTAAGTCGTGATATGACAATCGTATCCTTGACCGGTAAAGACGGTGGCGCAATGGCAGGCCTATTAAGCGTCAATGATGTTGAGATCCGTGTGCCTTCAAACAGTACCGCACGTATTCAGGAAGTACATCTGCTTGCGATTCATTGTTTATGTGACAATATCGATCGCACCTTATTCCCTCAGGATGAGCAGTAATGCCCAATAAGCTTATTCAGGAGTTCACAGTATGAGTCGATTACTACCAATAATGGCAGTACTTCTCATGCTGCAAGGCTGCGCAGGGGCCGTTATGGTCGGTGCAGTCGGCGGCGCAATGATGGTCAACGATGAGCGAAGCTTTCAGACTCAGCTCGATGATACTAATGCCGATTTTATGATCTCCAGCGAATTAGCTAAACTTGAAGATGTAAATAATCAAGCCAATATTACCGGCGTAGTCATGAACGGTAACACCTTGATGATCGGTCAATCGCCTAACTCTATGTTAAGAGATAAGGCGATACGGGCGGTTCAAAGCCTAAAAATCGGCGGTAAGATCCATAACCAGATCCGTATAGGCAATCCAACCTCTTTTACCACAAGAAGTAACGACACCTGGATCACTACCAAAGTCAAAAGCCGGATGCTAAATACCGATAACCTAGATGTCACACGAATCAAAGTTATCACCGAAAACGGTGAGGTATTTCTACTCGGTGTTGTAGCAAGAGATCAAGTTGAACTTGCTGTCGATGTCGCACGAAATACTGCCGGCGTTCGCAAAGTCATTAAGGTTTTCGTATCTCCTAGCTCTTAACGCACTAAAGCTAGAATACTCCTAGTTTTAAGATACTTAATTTAAATATGTTTAGTTTTTCAAGTTCGTCTATGGCTTGGATAAAATTGACCGATGCGAGCTATCACCTGACGCTTGCTGACGCCAGCAAATAACCAAGGTAAAAGAATAGATGGCAGCACGATGAACCCAGCGCCAATCCAGCTCAAACCATCTAACCACTCTCCAAACCATAGCCAACCAAACAAGACACAGAACACCAGCCCCGTATATTCAGCAACAGCCACTTCGCTAGCCATGGCTCTTCTATAGGCTAATACACAAAGCCACTGGTATAAGAGTAAAAAGAGGTTACTAGCAACAGCAATACCAAGTAGTGTCCAACTCAAGCCGGAGATGCCTTGATAAGCAGCAAATACCATAGCTAATGGTATGCCTAACAAGTTATACATGACCAAGGTAATAATTGGTGATTCATCGGCAGATAGCTTTTTCAATAATAACTGATTGATCGCGAATGTCATGGCAGCAGCTAATACCAGCACACCGAACAGATTCATTTCACTGGGTCTAAGAATAATGACGATACCTATAAAGCCTAATAAACCGCAGATAGATTGCACTGGGGTTATCTTTTCTTTTAAAAATATCGCCCCCATAAACATGATCATTAAAGGTGCTGAGTAAAAAAGTGAACTTACCGTAGCCAGAGGCAGAGACATCAAGCCGACAACCAATAAAAGCGCGCCGAAAGCACCGATATTAGCCCTGACAAAATGAAGCTTGTTATGACTGGATTTAGGCCTGCCAAGCATTATCCAAAATGGTAACAACATAAGGATTGAGGTCAGTTGACGAAGCAGTACAAATGTCGCGGCATTAGTCTCTTCCGGTAGCCACTTAATCGATACATCATAGAGTGCACTAAACACATTCCCAATAATCAATAAGCCTAATGCCATCATTACGTTAGGTTTCATCTTGCTTCTCTCTGATCACACAACATTATTTGAGCGCATCATATCCGGGAGTTAACTTTAGTTAAAATGATGATTTCTAATCTTATATGAATTACATTCATAGATTCATTGTTAACCCTTGATATGGATCAGTGCTAGATATGCGAAAAATTCCTCCTTTACGTGCATTACAGGTATTTGAAGCAGCAGCCAGGCAGGAACACTTCTCCCGAGCAGCTGAAGAGCTATGTATCACTCAAAGTGCTGTTTCACATCAAGTTAAGGTTTTAGAGGAGCATTTCTCTGAGCAGCTTTTTAGACGTGAAGGCAGACAGTTAAAGCTGACCTCAAAAGGAAAACTACTTTATCAAGAACTCACCCAGATTTTTGATAGCTTAAGCAGCTTAAATCAGCAGGTCTCTGGAGGGGAAAGCCAGGAACTTAGGCTCGCGGTATACAGCTCTTTTGCCGTCAAGTGGCTGATCCCCCGCCTAAGCCACTTTAGACGGCAGTATCCCGATATAAAAATCAGACTGAATATGATCACTGACGATCCGGAACTCTCTGACAGTGTCGCAGATATGTTTATCAGCGGACAAAATGGGCATCCCGGGTTTTGGCATAAGTTACTGCACCAAGAGAGGCTTATCCCCGTGTGTGCGCCAGAGCTATTTGATATAGGTGAAACCATCGAAGTGACTTCACTGTTTAAACAGCCATTGCTCACCGTGGATGAGGGACCATTAGGACTAGATTGGCCACGATGGAGTCAGGCTAATCAGGTTATATTTCCTCCCTCTCAACAGGAGCATATATTTAGCCATGTGTTACTTGCCATAGAAGCGGCAATTGCAGGACAGGGAGTCGCGCTAGCATCTGATTTTATGGTGATGAATGATATTGCAGATAAACGTCTTATCGCCCTTAATTTACCCGATATATATACTGGCTTTGAGTTTAATTTCAGCTGTAAGAAAAGCCGGGTAAAGGAGCCCGCTATTGCCGCTTTTATTACTTGGATCTGTACGCAAAACTAATCTAACTTGCATAAAAAAGCCGACTCTTAGTCGGCTGATATAACAAAATTAGCAGTTACACAATCAAGCCAATTTTTTCGTAAACTTTTTTCACGGTAACTTCGGCGCGAGCTTGAGCTTTCTCTGCTCCATCTTTCATCACTTGATGCAAGAATGTGGTGTCTTCTCTGAATTCGCGGTATCGAGCTTGTAACGGTTCAATCATCGCAACAACGGCTTCACCGGTTGCCGCTTTTAAATGACCATACATCTTACCTTCAAACTCAGCCTCTAACCCAGCAATACTCTTGCCTGATACGCCAGACATTAAGCTAAGCAAGTTAGATACACCTGGCTTGTTTTCTGTATCGAAACGCACAACTGGTGGCTCATCGCAATCTGTCATTGCCTTCTTAATTTTCTTCATGATCTTTTTAGGATCTTCAAGTAAGCCGATAACATTATTACGATTATCATCAGACTTAGACATCTTCTTAAGCGGATCTTGCAGCGACATCACCTTAGCACCTAGCTCTGGGATGAATGGCTCAGGGATAGCGAAAGTGTCACCATATGCATTATTAAAGCGCGTTGCAATATCGCGAGTTAACTCTAGGTGTTGCTTCTGATCTTGGCCCACAGGGATCTCATTGGCTTGATACAATAAAATATCGGCCGCCATCAATACTGGGTAAGCAAACAGACCCACATTAATGTTGCTGGCATGCTTCTGCGACTTATCTTTGAACTGAGTCATACGATTCAGTTCACCCATCTGGGTATAACAATTCAGTGCCCAACCTAACTGAGTATGCTGAGGAACCTGAGACTGGATAAAAACGGTACTCTTCTTAGGATCGACGCCACAAGCAAGGTATAGGGCCAAGGTATCCAGACAGGCTTCTCTTAGCGCTTTAGGATCTTGCCTCACTGTGATGGCATGGAGGTCAACGACACAATAAAGACAATCATGACTATCTTGCAGAGCGACCCACTGTCTCAATGCGCCCATGTAGTTGCCAATGGTCAGCTCACCTGACGGCTGTGCGCCGCTTAGTACTATGGGTTTTGCGGGGTTAGTCATACGTTTCTTGCTCCGTTGCTTTATGGCTACTGTTTACCAGCGTCATGATTTCACTAAATTGCTCACAGACCGCATCTGGGTCACTTAATCCGATATCTTCACCGTAGTTATACCCATAGGTCAAGCCTATCGAGGTAATACCAGCGGCTTTTGCGGCTAAAATGTCATTTTTTGAATCCCCAACCATCAAAAGCTCATTAGGCTCAAGTTGCCAATGAGATAAAAGATGAGTTAACGGCATCGGATCCGGTTTCATTTTTGCCAACGAATCACCACTCAAAATGCTCGAAAAATAATGTCTGATCTCGAATGCTTCCAAGAGTGGGACCGTAAATTCGTGTGGCTTATTAGTCACAATAGCAAGAGGATAATTCAGTTTTGATAATTGCTCTAATACCGACTTTACATCAGGATATAGCTGGCTGTGTTGCTGCAAGTTTTCTTGATAATGATGCATAAACTTAGGCATGGCATTATCTAACTCATCTTGCTCAACTTCACGATTCAAAGCAAAACTAAGCGCACGACTCATTAATACCCGTGCGCCATTACCTACCCAAGTACGCACTTGTCCTTCAGTGCAGCTAGGTAAATCAAGCTCAAGCAAAGTCGCTTGAGTTGCAGCAGCCAGATCTGGAACACTATCGATAAGTGTTCCATCTAGATCAAATGCAATGGCCTTTAAATGTTTCCAAGGTGTCATCAGTTATTCATCAACCTTAGCTAATTCACTGCGCATCTCATCGATAACAGCTTTGTAATCAGGTTTATTGAATATGGCTGAACCTGCCACAAACATATCCGCACCCGCAGCAGCTATTTCAGCAATGTTATCGACTTTTACACCGCCATCGACTTGTAGCCTGATGTCGTAGCCGCTGTCATCAATCAGTTTTTTCACTTGCTTAAGCTTATCTAATGTTGATGGAATGAAAGATTGTCCACCAAAGCCTGGGTTTACAGACATCAACAAAATAACATCTAACTTATCCATGACATGATCGAGACAATGTAGTGGCGTACCTGGATTGAACACTAGACCAGCCTTACAGCCTGACTCTTTAATCAGTTGTAGACTTCTGTCTAAGTGCTCAGTGGCCTCTGGATGAAAAGTAATGATCGATGCACCGGCTTTGGCAAAATCGACAATCATGCGGTCCACAGGCTTAACCATTAGATGCACATCTATCTCGGCAGTCACACCGTAGTCGCGCAAAGCCTTACATACCATAGGACCTATTGTCAGGTTCGGTACATAATGGTTATCCATAACATCGAAGTGAACAACATCTGCGCCGGCATTAAGCACAGCATCGACATCTTCACCTAAACGGGCAAAATCGGCAGATAAAATTGAAGGAGCGATAAGAAACGGGCGCATAGCAAACTCATACAGTGTCTAAGAAGTACGCTATTCTACCTGCTGCTCGCATAAGCCTCTAGAGCCGAGGCAAAATTAAACTCGATCAGCCACAAAAAAGTCATACCTTTATATGATATTATCAATCTTCTAAAAAATATGTTCAAAATGTAAACTACTTTGCTATAATTATGCGACCTGTGAGGGCTGTTTAATCAAGGGAAATTGAATGAAAAAGGGAAAAAAGCTCACGGCGAGTATAAAGTCTGCAGGTATTCTTGCAGCTTCTGCCTGTGTAATAGCTATTACCGCGATGACTATGCAGAACCTTTCTGCCTCTGAGTCTGCGTCGGCCTGTGTCTGTAGCAACTCAACAGCCAGCTATAACCCTTCTTTGCCAGCAAGCCATCCCAATAACCGCTGTGCTCGCCAGACCGAAGATTTAAGTTGGACCAATTGGTTTGCAGGTAAGAGTCGATCTAACCAATTACACTTTGTCGATCTGTTGGAATTACTTTACGGACATAGCGAAATTCCGCTTGATGAGGTGACTCCAGCGAATAGCCAACAAAACGGCTTTTAATCAACACCTCTATGTTAATTAAATTCTGGCAACTATTCTCAAGTACTTTTGCTGCATTTTTAGGGGTGCAAAGCGAGCAGAATAGACAAAGAGACTTTCAAACTAGCTCTCCTTTGCCTTTCATCATAATGGGAATAATCTTAGCGATTGTGTTTGTTATTTCTCTGCTTTTTATTGTTCAACAAGTACTTAGCTAATACCAATCAGTATAAGAAAGTGATCTACTCAGAGTTATTTTTGGCAAACTAATTCAAGGTGAATAGGTGATGGAATGGTTATCCCTTGTGAGGCTATTCAACGAAGAAGTAGGCAGCCAAAAACACTCCTGAAAGGCGAGTTTTAGCGCATCAGATGCTGCGTTAACGAGCTAAAACGTAGAATAACTATGTTCTTCACTCGTTGCCTTACCTCTGAAGCGCTAAACTCTCGCTGAGCGATCACATCTTTATACTGATTGGTATAATACCACTTTGTTTTCTCTGATACTGAACCTGCTTCAACTATTTCTGCTAGTCATTTTCACTGTGGTAGCGATCATCATACAAGGCCATAAGCTCATCAACTTTCTTGCGTCCACTGCCTTTTTGGCTGATGTTTCTCTGCACCTTAATCGTATCCAAACTCGCACCGTGATATAGCTCTCTGGTGAGAGGCGTATCATGATTGCTGATCAGTACCGGAATACCACGCTCAATAGCCGTATGACGCGATTTTCTAGCAAGTAATGCTTGATCATCTAAGCTAAAACCGGCACCTACATAAGTGGTGAAGCTTGCAGTTGTCGATAGAGGGGCATAAGGAGGGTCACAATAAACCACATCACCTTGCTTGGTTAACTCAAAAGCCTGCTCGTAGCCAATACACCTAAACTCTGCATTTTTCGCACTTTCAGAAAAAGCACGTAGCTCTTTTTCAGGAAAATAAGGCTTCTTATAAGAGCCGAACGGCACATTAAAACCGCCTTTACGATTATAACGACACAAGCCATTAAATCCGTGACGATTCATATAGAGGAAGTAAACTGAGCGTATAAAAGGATCGCTAGTGAGGTTAAATTCGGTTCTAACCTTGTAATATGCCTCTTTATCATTCATCTCAGGCACAAACATGGCTTTAGCGGCGGTAATATAGCGTTCAGGATCGGTCTGAACCAACTTATAGAGATTGATCAGATCTTGGTTTATATCACATAGGAGATAGCTGGAATAGTTTGTATTAAGAAATACAGATCCTGCTCCAACAAAGGGCTCCACTAAGCGATCACCTTCGGGAAGATGCTTTGAGAGTGCTTCAATCAGTTTAAATTTTCCGCCAGCCCATTTAAGAAAGGCTCTTTGTTTTTTAATCATTTAAATTGATTGATTGCTATAAAAAAAGAAGTCGTCGATTGTACTCTGTTTATTGACGAATATCATCAATGGTGAAGCCTTCTTGCAGCTCATATTCGGCTAAATCTTTCCATTGGCGGGTCCAAGGTGATTTCAAGTGGTATTTATGAGTCAATAAACTCGCTTTTTGACGAGCCGAGCTTAGTGATGAGAAAGTTCCGAGCAATACAACCCAGCGCTTATTATGGCGCGCAATATGAACGTCTGGCTCATTCTCGATCTCATTCAATATGTTCAGTAACGAGTTGCGTTTCCGAACGCTCGCTAACTGCAAGGTAAACCCCGTTAACGCTGGTGTACTGACTTCGGCCACCTCAATAGACTGAGCCTCTGCCGAATCAAAGGCTTCAAGGCCTTCAAATGTTTTAACCACATCTTCAGATCCTATTACGTCCTCAACATCAGCGCCAATTTGTGATAATGGCTTCTCAACTATTGCTTTGGGATCTTCCTCAATGGCTATATCGGCATTTGAGTCAGCACGCCCTTTAACCTTCTTAGTCACTTCTACCGCTTGGTGGTTCTGGGTCACTGGTTGACGTTGCATGAAATAGCCTAACAGCACGCGCTCACCATATAATGATAATAATGACACCCTAGGCTCTGGCTGAGTCACCGTTTCATCTACAGTGGGATGAGGCACACTCTGCACCGGTTTAAAAAGACTCCAACTCAGCAAAACAATAAATAACGCTAGAACTCCTGTGACTATTGCTCTGGTCCATTTTCGCTCAGTAACAATTTCAACTTGGCCATTGAGTGATAACTCAAGCAAGTTAACCACCTCTTGGGGAGTACCAAGCTGCTTTTCTAACTGTGTTTTTACTATCTCACGTGGAGTAAATGGGTCTTCATCACTTCGACTCAGTAAGGTGTAGTAGAGAGCCTCTTTTTCCTTATTTGATAAAGGATCGATACTAATTGATAAAAGTGATTCTTGCAGATCTTCAGATAACCCCATCTCTAACTCATTAAAAAATGCCTGACTACAAGTTAGAGTTAAGGAAATAGTCTTTCCAGGAATAGTCAGTTGACTCAATATGATACATTCGGCGATCAGCTCCATTGGCAGATAATGCGCATCATCTAAAACAATAAAAGACGATTGAGGCATTGCTTTTGATAGTCTAAGAACCGTTTCCGGTAACGCAACTTCATCATCAAAAACCGGTTCGGAGAACAACTGAACTAAAATTTTTCTGCGAATTTCGCTGCTTGAGCAGTGTTTAGGACATGTGACTAGTGCAGAGCTGTATTCTTCGAGCTCAGTAAGAAGTGAAGTAATTAGAGTTGTTTTACCCGAACCATTTCCTCCAGTAACGGCGATAAGCTGTTGGCTATAAAGGCTGACATGCTGTAGTCGCTGTACTAAAGTTTCTTGGCTAGGTAATAAAATTGAATCGTAATAAGTCACTCACACACCACAAATATCTAGGGGCGACGAATAACCTGTTCGAGTATCTCATCGGTCACATTGCTATAAACTCCAGCTTTCCCAATGCTATCGGGAAGCACGAGCCTAACTTGACCTTTAAGAACCTTCTTATCTCGCCGCATATGCTTAATGAACTGTTCAAAATTCATTGAATCAGGATGAGAAATAGGTAAATCAAATGTTTCGAACAAATTAGTAATTCGACAAACAATTGACTCATCTATCAAGCCCATCAGTCTTGCAGTATTGGCAGCAAGTACTGTGCCAGCAGAAACTGCTTCGCCATGCAACCAAACCCCATAGCCCATTTCAGCTTCGATAGCATGCCCAAAAGTATGTCCCAGGTTAAGCAGTGCTCGCACTCCTCGCTCTGTTTCATCTTGAGCAACTACATCAGCCTTTATCTCACAACAACGGCTGATGGCATACTCTAAGGTTTCTTTATCCAATGACTTTAATTGGGAAACATTATTTTCTAACCACTGAAAGAAATCAGCATCCCAAATAATGCCATATTTAATGACCTCTGCCATGCCTGCTGCAAACTCTCTGGCTGGAAGCGTATCCAGACAGTTAGTATCTATCAACACAAATTTAGGTTGATAGAAAGCACCTATCATATTCTTACCCAATGGGTGATTGACTGCTGTTTTTCCGCCAACAGAAGAATCTACTTGCGATAGCAGTGTCGTTGGGACCTGAATAAAATCAATACCTCTTTGATAACTGGCAGCTGCAAAGCCTGTCATGTCACCAATTACACCGCCACCTAAGGCAACGAGAACAGTGTCCCGACCCAAGTTTTGCTGTAACAATGAGGTGAATATATCATCCAATTGTTCCAGTGTTTTATATTGCTCACCATCAGGTAATACAACGGGTTCAACACAGTCAAAATTAGATAATATTGATTGTAACGACTCTAAATAAAGAGGCGCTATGGTGTCATTCGTAACAATTAGTACTTTTTTGTCTTGGAGGTAGCGAGCAAAATGCTCGCCACAACTCAGCAAATCCTGGCCAATAACAATGGGGTAACTTCTTACTCCGAGTTCAACCTGAATTTGTTTCATTTTTCCGCCTAAAAACCTAACTGTTCAATAATCTGATTCGCAACAACTTTTGCACTTTGCTCATCAGTTTTTACTATGACGTCGGCAATCTCTTCGTACAAAGGATTACGACTAGCAGCAAGATTTTCCAGGACTTCTCTTGGGTCATCTACCTGCAATAGTGGACGACGCTTATCTCGCTGCGTACGAGCTACTTGCTTATCTATTGTGGTTTCTAAATAGACAACAATACCTCGGGCAGAGAGGTTATTGCGTATCTCTTTACTTTGAATTGAACCGCCACCCGTCGCTAAAACAATACCTTGTTTCTCGGTTAAGTCTGCGACAACTTGAGTTTCACGAACTCGAAAGCCTTCTTCGCCTTCTACATCAAAAACCCACGCGATATCAGCACCAGTGCGCTTTTCAATTTCATGATCTGAATCGTGGAAATCTAAGTGCAGCATCTGTGCTAGATGACGGCCTATTGTGCTTTTACCAGCCCCCATAGGGCCTACTAGAAAAATATTACGTTTCTCAGCCATTGCTTTACATCTAAATCTTATATGAAGTTTGTCGATGTCGACTCGAAAAATAAAATCGACCTAAATTGTTACCTTGCTCTAATGAGACTTGACCGCTGATTATCTCAGTTAAACCCCACCTAAGGCAAGCTATGTGACACACATATTGTAAAATTAGTCTTTAGGCAAGAAAAAACCAGCATAGTAATTACTGGTTTTCTCCCCGTTACAGCTGCGTCTTAGAGCTCTTCAGAAATAATTTTGGGTGTAACAAAAATTAAGAGCTCTTGTCTTTCATTCTTGTCTGAAGTGCTCCTGAAAAGAAAACCTACGAAGGGGATATCGCCCAATATAGGTACTTTACTCACACGGCTGATCAAATTTTGTTGATAAATCCCACCTAAGACTATGGTTTCTCCATGGTCCACGAGCACCTGAGTACCGATTCGCTGCGTATCGATAGAAACGGCTTCACCCAGAGGCGTAGCAACCACCTTACCTTGAGAATCTTGAGTGATCTCTAAATCCAATATCACCCGATTATCCGGAGTGATTTGCGGTGTCACCCGCAGTGACAAAACTGCCTTCTTAAAGCTAACCGTAGACGCACCGCTCGAGCTCGACTCCACATATGGGATCTGAACACCTTGCTCTATGTATGCCGCCTTCTGGTTCGAGGTCATAATTCGCGGACTGGCGATGATCTCACCTTTATTCTCTTGCTCTAAAGCACTTAGCTCCATATCGAGTATTGTACCATCAGCAAGCTTAGCCACATGAAATGCAATACTGGCAGCTCCAGCAGGTGCAGGTAAGGCTACATTTAACCTATCAGCTAAGGCGGGGATAAGTCCGTTAGCTATATCCTCCGCCCCCTTTAAGCTACCTGAAGTCCCTTTATCACCTTGCTGATCAGTTATCCCCCATTGGATACCAAAGTCTTCGGAAACATCATCTTTCACAGTCACCATTCGAGCCTCGATAAGGACCTGACGAATGGGAATATCCAGCACCTCGATTAGCCGGTGTACATTCTCTAACGTCTCTTCGGTATCTCTGACTAACAGAGTATTGGTACGCTCATCGACGGCTGCACTTCCCCGAGAAGTCAGCAGGCTCGAATCTTCACTCTTCAACAATTCAGCGATATCAGAGGCTTTAGCATAATTTATCTGTAGGTATTCAGAATATAATGGCGCTAACTCTTTTACTTCCAGCTGATTCTTTAGCTGCTGGCTCTCCCGAATGGCTAACTCTTCGCTAGGGGCGATCATCAATATATTACCTTCGATGCGCTTATCTAGGCCTTTAGTCTGTAGAATCAGATCCAGCGCTTGATCCCAAGGTACATCATCTAAGCGTAAGGTTATATCCCCTTCAACGGTATCGCTAGTGACTAGATTAAAGTTGTTATAATCGGCAATAATTTGCAAAACAGTTCTCACTGAGATGCTCTGAAAATTCAAAGAAAGAGAGCGACCGTCATATTTTTTTTCTTCTTTTGCAACTTTTAACTTCTCGGATTTTTTTATACTAAGCCGAAATAGACTTCCTTCCTGCTTATAATTAAATTCATATTGGCCAGATATATCGATCACGACTCGAGTGGTCATCTCTTCTTTAAAGGTTTCAAAACTGCGAACCGGTGTAGCGAAGTCCTGAACGTCCATAACATATAAAAAATCTGAAGAGATATCAGTATTGTACAGTTGCAACTCTAATTTAGAGCCCACCTGCTGTACATTGGCAGCAACCGTTCTGTTGTTCAGCTGAACCAGTAATTCTCCACCACCTTCCGATGTCCGACGAAAATCAATATTTTTAATGCCATTAATAAATGGATTTGCAGCAGTCTCGCCTCGCTCTGCCACTTCGTCATTAATAGTCAGGTTATAAGTATTACCAACCAGCTTTCCTTTATAGGCTTTGACTTTATTTAATGCGACCATAACTCGCATCATGCCATCGACCTGAGTCACATTTATATTTTCGACGCCAACAGTATTCACAGGAAGACTGTCTTTTTCTAATCCTGAAACACTCTCGCTAAAACCTAGAATGATTTGAGCCGGTGAAGCATTAAGATCAATTTCCGGAGACGTAACTTCATTTTCAAAAATTAATTGTAATTCTAGCTGATGATCCACAACTGAGTGGTACTTAATATCCACCAAACGATTTTCAGCCGAAGCATAGGAAGCGCTTATAATTAAGGCAAAAGCACCAAAAGTTCTGGCAAAATTAGACACATTTAAAAAGTTTTTTATCGCGGCAGAAGATTCCATTATTCCCTCATCCTTCGCTTGTTATCCGCCAGAAAGTTCCATGTTGCTCAACCTTTCAGTCCAGCAACCAGAACCATCTGGTATTAATTCAATAATTTCGACCATTTGCTGAGTAACTTTAGCTATACGGCCATTATAAAGCCCTAAATACTCACCAATACCTAATCGATAAACGCTACCATCATTAGTTTCAACTAAGGCCCATATCGACTCGGACTCACTTAGAGTTCCGCGCATTTTTAGATTATCCAGTGCATACGTCTCTAAGCGCCCTTTACGTCTTTTAAGGTCGGGCTGGGTACAATTTTTCGTCGTATCAATAACCTCTTCAGTTAATTCTCTCGAAGGAGGAACGAATGGGCTACGCATCAAATCAGCTTGATAGACAAAGTGTTCAAACTTTGGCGTTTCCTTTAAAGGCGGAATATGTGCAACATGTTGCGCCTTCGTCGTGGTAACAAATAACTCTAAATCGCTGCGGTCGCCAACACAAGCTGTTAAAAAAAGACAAGAGAAACAAGTAAAAATAAATCTCATCGTCATTTTCCTCCTACTTTTGCCGTTTCCGGAGGCAATTGAGCCCCCTCTTTAAAGCGATATGTTTTGGCTAATATCTCCATGCCTAAGGCGCCACTTTCGGTTTTCTTAATGACGAAATCATGCAAACTCACAATGCGTGGCAATTTAGCGACTTCACTCACCAATTGCCCTAACTCGTGATACTCACCACTAACCGACATGCCGATAGGAAATTCAATATAAAAATCTCGTTGGATCTCCTCACGCCAATCCAAACTATCAATCTTCAAACCTGAATCAGTGGCGACAAAAGTGAGATCATCGACTAAGCCAGGCATCTCATTTTGAGAGGGTAGCATCTTAAGTAATTCAGCAAATTGCACTTCCATTACGGCAAGTTGTTCACGATATAGCTTTAAATTTGCAGCCAACTGATACTTTGATTTAAAGTCAGTTTTGAGTGTAACTTCAGCCCTTTGCTCTCTATTGAGTACATCTATTGCGTCAGAAACAAATAGAAAGTAACTTGCCACAAAAATACAGACTGCTAATAAAGCCGCAAATACTATTTTAACCAGTGGTGGCCATCCGCCCACATTTTCAAAATCTATATCATTAAACTGCTCCAAATCGAGGTTCATTTACTCGCTCCTTGGACCGTTTCAATTTCAACTTCTTTTATTGTCACTTTTAAGCTAAATCGCTGTAACTGTCTGAGTTCTTCACTTTGCGAGACAATAGACTGCATATTGGGATCTTGTAGCCACAATGATGTCTTCACTTTCCTCATCATATTGGCGACATTATTATTGGACTCACTACGCCCCTCGATCCACAATAAGCTACCTTTCTTTTCGATACTTGAAAGGTATATCCCTGGTGGAACAACTCTCACAAGCTCATCCAATACATGAGTGGGCAAGTTCCTAGACTGCTGAAGATTCAGTATAATTTCAGTGCGTCGTTCAATATCACTTTTTCTGGTCTTTATCTCTTTTATCTCAGAAATCTGTTTTTCAAGCAGACTAATTTCCGATTGCAGATATGCATTTCTAGACTTTTGGTTGTCCGTCATCATCTCGACGAACCCCAACGAAAGATAAACCACCAAGGATGACACTAAAAAAACTAACGCTAGTAAACCTATGTAATCTTTCTTTTGTTTCTCTCTGGCTTCTTCGCGCCAAGGTAATAAATTTATGTTCGCCATTGAGAATAACTCCTCAGCGCTAAGCCACAAGCCACCATATATTTACTGATATTAGGATGTAACAGCTCTTTCACGTCATCATCGGCATGTAAACACCCCTGAAATGGATCGGCTATTATGGTATGAACACCTAATTCATTTGTCAGCAAATTAGCCATACCTTCCAATTTCGATGTTCCACCACATAAAATTATATGATCGACTTTATCTTTGCCGCTAGAAGTACAGTAAATTTGCAGCGTTCTCTTAATTTGCTGTAGAAGCTGAGTTTGAAAAGGAGATAGCACCTCAAACATATAATTACGTGGGAGGTCACCTTCCAACTTAGCCTTTTCAGCTTGTTCATGAGACATGCCATAAAATGATAGTATAGATTGAGTAAACAGTTCTCCACCAAAGGCCTGCTCTCGAATAAAGCTAGTTTCACCATTTTCAACGACGGCAAACGTGGTGATATTGGCTCCGATATCGACTAAAGCCACAACCTTATTTTCAGCTTCTCCCGGCAATTGCGCCGCGACAATTTCAAAAGATCGACCTAAGGCATACCCTTCAATATCAACAACTTTAGTCTCTAAGTTAATGCCATCTAGCGCATCGACTCGTGCATCAATATTTTCTGTACGACATGCACTAAGCAATACATCAACCTTTGTCGGGTCGGTGCTATTGGTACTTAAGGTTTCAAAATCAATACTGACTTCATCTAAAGAATAGGGGATCAAGTTGTCAGCTTCAATTTCAATCTGAGCTTCCATCTCTTCTTCACTAAGCAACGCATCCATGTAGATAACTTTAGTCATGACTGCGGAACCAGAAACGGCAACAGAAGCAAACTTAGTCCCTTTAGGAAGACTACGCTTCACCAGCCTTAATGATTCAATAATTGCATCATTATCTCTGATTTCATGATCATTAACGGCACCCTTTTTTACGGGTACTGCAGCATGACTTACAATTTTATAACCGTCAGTCGTCTTACTCAGCAGTATTGCCTTTATCTCGTGAGAACCTACATCGATCCCAACCATCTGCGGAGCCTGACGCTTCCATAATTTCGAAAGCATAGTCCAAAGTCACTTTTTTGTTATAGTTTCAGGAATTAGATTAGCACAAAATCAACTCGTTATAGATATTTGTACAGAATGTTTCATAGTTTTACAATTGCCATTTTTTTGACAACTATTTTTAACTTCACCAATAGGCTATCGCCTTATATACTATTGTCCCTGTTATAAATATTGGAATCATCTGGTGAAGTGGTTTAAACGTATTGTCATTGCCCTTTTTAGCTTAGCTCTTTTAGCGATAGGTGCTATTGCTGGAGCATATTTTTATGTGTTGCCAGATCTTCCTGACGTCAACACATTAAAAACCGTCAAGTTACAAACCCCGTTACGTATATACAGTGATGATGGCAAACTCATTTCTCAATTTGGTGAAAAAAGACGTATTCCTGTTTCTTTTCAAGATGTTCCACCTACACTGATCGATGCAGTTCTAGATACCGAAGACGCTCGTTTCTTTGAACATCATGGCATTGACCCCATTGGCATAACCCGAGCAGCGATCATTTTGCTAACCACAGGGAAGAAGAGCCAAGGTGCCAGTACAATCACCCAGCAGGTGGCCCGTGGATTTTTCCTTTCTCGAGAAAAAACTTACATTCGTAAAATTAAAGAAATATTTCTAGCCATAAAAATCGAGAAAGCCTTATCAAAAGAACAAATCTTAGAACTTTATTTAAACCGTTCTTTTTTGGGCAACCGTGCTTATGGGATAGGAGCGGCTGCACAGGTTTATTATGGTAAAACGTTAGATGAGCTGACTCTGCCAGAGATGGCTATGATTGCCGGACTGCCTCAAGCACCATCGGCAGCAAACCCTATACGCAATCCAAGCAGAGCGACCAATAGACGAAACTGGGTTCTTAGCCGCATGCTGGAGAAGAAAAATATCACTCAAACTCAGTATGAGGAAGCACTTCAGGCACCGGTTTCAGCCAGATATCATGGAGCAGAAATAACCTTATATGCGCCTTATATTTCAGAGATGGCAAGGGACTACCTGGTCGACAAGCTAGGAGAGGAAGAAGCATATACTGGCGGATATAATATCTACACCAGCATTGACTCTAAGCTCCAAAAAGATGCCCAGCAAGCCCTAAGAAACAACGTTTACTCCTACGATGAACGCCATGGATATCGTGGAGCGACTGATGTGTTATGGACTGACACGCCACTTGAAACATCATCATTAATGACTAGACTTAAGCAAACTAAAGCCTTTCAAGGATTAGTGCCAGCAGCAGTCATAAGTATCGATGACCAGAACGCTACGCTTTTCACATCTGCTGGGGAAACCTTACAAGTAGAATGGCAAGGCTTAAAGTGGGCACGAAAATTCATCACCAATAAGCGACAAGGCAAGGCGCCAAAGACGGCTGCAGAAATTCTGACTGTAGGAGAGCAAGTTTGGCTACGTAATAACGGGGATTTCTGGCAACTGTCTCAGATACCTATCGTTTCTAGCGCCATAGTCTCGCTCGACCCACAAAATGGAGCAATACAAGCATTAGTCGGTGGATTTAGCTTCCATACCAGCCAATATAATCGTGTGACTCAAGCTAAACGTCAGTTAGGTTCGAATATTAAACCCTTTATTTATACTGCAGCTATTGAGAAAGGTTATACCCTATCGACCTTAATCAATAACGCACCCATTAACAATGCCGACACCAGACAGGGTACTGCATGGCGCCCTAAAAACTCACCAGATCGCTATACAGGGCCAACTCGATTACGTATGGGACTGGCACAATCTATTAACGTAATGTCAGTAAGAACAATGCGCTATACCGGTCTAAATATGGCAATCGATACCTTAGTTAAGTTTGGTTTCGAACGCGATGATATTCCAAGAAATGAATCTATCGCTTTGGGCTCTAACTCAGTCACACCATTACAAGTCGTGACTGCATTTTCAACCTTTGCTAACGGCGGATACAAGGTAGAGCCTTACTTTGTCGAGAGAATTGAAGACTCATATGGCACTGTCATAGAAACATCAAATCCAACGTTGGCTTGCACGCCGACTCTCCCGACTCCGACTGAAAAAAATGACGATCCTTTTGCCGCTATGGCGGAAGAGTTTAGACAAGCTGAGCAGATCAGTGATGTGCCGGCTTGTGGAGGCCCCGAAGCCCGTTACGCCAAACAGGTAATCTCTGAACAAACCGCATTCTTAGTCACTGAAGCGCTAAAGAGTGTTATTTGGGGAGGCGGTAACTGGAGTAAAGGTACTGGTTGGAATGGTACTGCTTGGCGCGCCGCCCGTGTAGTCAAACGCCGTGATATTGCAGGTAAAACAGGTACGACAAATGAATCCCGTGATACTTGGTTCAGTGGTTTCAACCCTAAACTAGCCACCACAGTTTGGGTCGGATTTGATGACCATAGCAAAGAATTAGGCAGAACGAGTTGGAATGCGAATGGTGCTAAAGATCAAATCTCAGCGGCAGAAGCAGGTGCTAAGACAGCAGGTCCTGGTTGGAACGAGTTTATGAAAAACGCTCTCGCTGGAACAGCTCAAATCCCTAGCACTCCTCCAGAAGGTATTGTTTCAGTAAGAATCGATCTGGCGACTGGAAAGTTAAGCCGTAAAACAGATTACACCAGTTCATTTGAGTATTTTGTCTCAGGCACTGAGCCTAAAGAGTTTGCCACAGAGGCGATAGAGTCCAACGATATATTCATCGATGATTCTGCTGAAGAGCTATTTCAATAACTCACATACGTCGTTTTTACAGCATATACGACTAAATAAAAAAGGCCCTTAAGTGATTTACTTAAGGGCCTTTTTTTAATGTATAAATGTTTAAAATTAGTGACTTATTTTTGACATTACAAAAAAATATTTTCTAATCACTGTCTGTTTGAACATTTATTGCGCTAGCTTACTCGCGAGTGCCGCACGAACCTGTATCAGTGAGGTACCACCTAATGCTTCCCGCTTGGCAAGACAAGACTCGATGGTCAAGCATGCATAAACATCATCAGTAATGATTGCGGAGAAAGCTTGCAGCTCCTCTAACGCGAAATCTTCCAAAGGTTTCTTTTCAGCTAGCGCTTTAACGACCACTTCTCCCACAACATGGTGCGCCTCTCTAAATGGCATTCCTTTAGCCACTAAGTAGTCAGCCAGCTCGGTAGAATTAGCATAGCCTTGCTGCGCAGCCCTTAAGGTATTTTCACGATTAACTTTAAGACCACTAAGAACCAGCGCCGCCATCTCTAAGCAGATAGCCCAGCTATCCATGACGTCAAACAAGCCCTCTTTATCTTCCTGCATATCTTTGTTATATGCCAGTGGTAGCGCCTTCATGGTGGTTAAAATGCCAATTAGGCTCCCGTATACTCGACCAGTCTTACCACGGATCAGCTCCAAAGCATCGGGGTTCTTCTTCTGAGGCATTAATGATGAGCCTGAGGTGACTTCATCATCGAGGTCAATAAAGCCAGCCTCGCCACTGTTAAAGAAAATAAGATCTTCCGCCATACGGCTTAAATGCATCATACTAATTGAGGCATCACTACAGATCTCAACAACGTGGTCTCTATCAGACACCGTATCTAGGCTATTCAGAGTCGGCGAAGAGAAACCTAATGACTCAGCTAATTTATACCGGTCCATCGGATAGGCTGTGCCAGCGAGTGCACCAGTGCCAAGTGGACATGTATCCGCACGTTTCAGAGCATCCTCTAAACGGCTAATATCACGTTCAAACATCTCTACGTAAGCCAAGCACCAGTGGCCAAAAGCAATAGGTTGAGCACGCTGTAAATGGGTATAACCAGGCATCACGGCATCAAGCTCTCTTTCAGCCAATGCAAGCAGCGCTTTTTTCAAATTGTGTAGTAATACCAGCTGCTGCTGACCTTCTTTCTTGCACCAGAGTTTAAGATCTGTGGCAACCTGATCGTTACGAGAGCGACCGGTATGTAATTTCTTACCCAGATCACCCACTTTTTCAATAAGAGACTGCTCAACAAAACTGTGAATATCTTCAGCACCCGACGCCAGTATCAACTCAGGCTTATCTTCTACTTCACTTAGCAGCTCCTTTAAGGCTTGCTGCAGGTTATTGCACTCATCTTGAGTCAAGACACCGACCTGAGTAATCGCAGCAGCCCAGGCAATCGAACCCAGAATATCTTGCTCAATTAAGCGGTAATCGACGGGTAAAGAGTCATTAAATAATTTAAACAGTGCGCTGCTTTCTTGGCTAAATCTGCCACCCCATAATGCCATGCTGACTTCCTCTCTATTCTGTAAAAAAAGGGGCGCTTAGCGCCCCGTTTAATTCTATAAGTTAAATGATTAGGCTATTTAGTGCTTAGCGCTCTAATACGACTAGAAAGTGAATAAAGACGGATAAAGCCCTCGGCATCTTTCTGGTTATAGACATCATCGTCACCAAATGTTGCAAACTCCTCAGAGTAGAGGCTATTAGGAGAGCGCTTCTTAACGGCTTGCGCTTGTCCCTTATAAAGTTTTATAACCACTTCACCGTTGACTAATTTTGCGAGTGGCTCAGAGGCTGCAAGCAAGGACTCACATAGTGGTGTGAACCAACGGCCATCATAAACAAGATGAGCCATCTGAGCGCCAACTTGCTCACGCCATTCACGGCTGGTTTTATCAAGTACTAGCTCTTCGATTGCACGCAGTGCCGCAAACATCACTGTTCCACCCGGTGTCTCATAACAACCACGAGACTTCATGCCGACCAGTCTGTTTTCTGTAATGTCGATTCTGCCAACGCCATGAGCACCAGCAATTTCATTGAGCACCATAAGCGCTGCATAAGGAGAGAGTGACTCGCCATTCACCTTAGTGATCTTGCCTTGCTCTAACTCTAGCGTTAGATATTCTGGTGCATCAGGCGCATCTTCAGGCGCCACAGTCATAGTCCATACGCCTTTTGATGGCTCATTCCAAGGATCTTCTAACTCACCGCCTTCATGAGAGATATGCCATGCATTGGCATCTCGGCTGTAGATTTTTGTCAATGAAGACGTGGTTTCGATATTACGCTCGGCCAAATAATCGAGCAGATCTTCACGACTGACCATTTCCCACTCACGCCATGGAGCAATCACTTTTAAATCTGGTGCTAACGCGGCAAAACATCCTTCGAAACGAACCTGATCATTACCTTTACCGGTACAACCATGACACACGGCATCGGCACCGACTTTACGCGCGACTTCAATCTGAGCTTTAGCAATAATAGGTCTTGCCATCGAAGTACCGAGTAAATAAGTCCCTTCATAAATCGCACCGGTAGCAATAGTCGGATAGATATAATCGGCAACAAGCTCTTCTTTAAGATCGACGATATAACACTCAGAGGCACCTGATGCGATCGCCTTATCGTGAAGACCTTCGAGCTCAGCATCGCCTTGGCCTACGTCCGCACAAAAAGCAATAATCTCACAATTATCATAGGTCTCTTTTAACCAAGGAATAATTGCTGAGGTATCCAGCCCGCCTGAATAAGCGAGAACCACTTTTTTTATATCTGTTTTTTTTGCTGTAATTGACATCTTAACTTCCTAATTCTGGATATTGTTTCGTCGACACATCAACGAAATAAAAATTTTGGGCTGACTTTTATACCGTTTGGTATTACTGGCCTAGCAAGGTTACTAGCACTGCATTTTGTGCGTGCATACGGTTTTCTGCTTGCTGTAAAATTAGCGAGCCTTCGCCATCAACGACTTCAGCTGTGGCTTCCACTTCACGATATGCCGGTAAACAGTGCATAAAGTAATTAGCTCCTGCTTTCTCCATAAGAGCTGTATTGATCTGATATGGAGCGAATTTAGCTTTGATATCCACCATATCGGTACCGTCACCCATAGAGATCCAAGTATCGGTATAAATGGCATCTTGCTCACCGATAGCATTGATATCTGAAGTTAAAATCAGTTCACCACCATGTTTTGCAGCGATCTCTTGTGCCTCAACAACAACCTGACCATCAGGGAAGTGTCCTTGAGGACACACTACCGTCATCTTAGCGCCAAGTAATGCGGCACCGTACATCAAAGAGTGTGTCACATTGTTGCCGTCGCCGATGTAGGCCAACTTGACCTTGCTGACATCATCAAACTTTTCCGACAGAGTCAGAAAATCTGCTAATCCCTGACATGGGTGATAAAGATCTGACAGTGCATTAATGACAGGAACAGAGCCATGCTCGGCAAGACCTTCAATGGTTGAATGCAAAAATGTTCTGGCAACGATCGCATCGGCCCAACATGAAATGTTAGCAGCAAAGTCAGAAACTGGCTCACGTTTGCCTAGGGCACCGTTTTGCTGATCGAGATAAAGACAATGTCCACCTAGCTTGTTAATGCCGATATCGAAACTGACTCGAGTTCTCAAAGATGGCTTTTCAAACAGCATAACGACACTTTTACCATCTAGCGCATGGCGGTACTCTGCTGGATTAGCTTTAATTTTCTTCGCAAGAGACAGTAGCTCTTTGAGTTGCTCTTGAGTCAGGTCTTTAATTGATAACAAGTGGTCCATTTTTATCTCCTCTGGCCAACGTCGAACTCCGGCCTTTCAATGCTATTTAACAGCCGTTATGCTGCCTTCTCAAATCTGATTGTGACTATTTATATTTGAAACTAGTTCGGCTTTATCTGGGTACCGATAGCTTCCCCATTGGACAAGGCAATTAACTGCTCAGCACTTCTCCATGAAGCTACTTGTACCGGTTGACCCATCAGCTCAGCCACTTCTAATGCCGCTTCAACTTTTACTTTCATGCCTTTCTCAATAACACCGATATGAGTCAACTCTTCTATCTGTGCTCTATTGAGGCTTTTAATTAACTGACCTTTGCCATCGAGTACCCCGGAAACATCCGATAACAGTACCAGTTGACCATCGACCAACTTCGCCAAAACAGTCGCCGCTTGATCCGCATTAACATTGAGCTGTTGACCACACTCATCAATAGCAATCGAGCTAACGATAGGTAACCAACCTTGAGATAAAATAAACTCAAGATAACTTGGATTTTTAGGCATCACCTCACCAACAAAGCCTAAGCGGTGATCCTTTATTTTTGCTGTGATGATATCCCCATCAGCTAAACTCATACCGATAGCGGTGACACCAGATTTTATCGCTGCGGCTTGTAGCAGCTTATTTGAAGTCCCCGCCAAGGCACCAACAATCACAGGAACCTGTTCAGCGGGTGTCACCCTTAATCCGTCTAATTTTTCGGTTTTCATGCCATTGGCAGTAAGCTGCTCATCGACTAAACAACCACCGCCATGAACGAGTATCAATTTTTGTCCTTTGGCAATCATCTTTGCGGCAGTATCCATCAATCTTGCCATGCCCATTTCACACTGAAGCAGAGCGCCGCCAACTTTTATCACTAAGGTTTTATTACTGTTTGTCATTGTTATCTACTCATCTATCAATTTAGTATTTAAAATGAATCTTTATGCACTGATGAGCTTGACTGGCTGCACCCTTCATCAAGTTATCAATGGCACTCGCTACCACCAAGTAACCTGTCTTAGGATCAAACTTCCATCCAAGGTGGCAGTTGGGGGTATTGACGACGTCGTCAACTTTAGGGAATTGGTTATGTTTAACCGTGATTAGCGGGGCGTCATCATAAAATGAATAGGCCTGTTTAATATCTTCTTCTGTCGTTCCCGCAGTAAGTTGCACCGTAATCGTCGCTAGAATGCCACGTTTGAAATTACCTAGATGTGGGGTGAATATCACCTCTTGCCCTAATTGAGTCGCTATCTCAGGTTGATGCCTATGACCTAAGACGCCATAGGGCGTTAAACTGACTTCACAGAAGCTAGTATGGAGGTGAGCTTTCCTACCAGCGCCAGTCACACCACTCACAGCGTTAATCACAGGAAGTGTACTGGTTAACATAGGGCTTAGGGGTTTGAGCGCAGTCAGAGATGCTGTTGGATAACAACCAGGGACGGCAATCATTTTACTATCTGCAATTTCAGCACTATTCCACTCGGCTAAACCATAAACAGCTTTCGATAATACTTCAGGATAATCATGTTCAAAACCATACCATTGCGGGTATTGTGCTTTGTCTGTGAACCTATAAGCACCACTGAGATCAAACACTGCTAGCCCTTGTTGATAAAACCAGGCAGCCAGATGCAAGCTCACTGCATGGTCAGTTGCTAGCACAACGGCATCGGCTTCGTCGACAATCAACTCCTTCGCCTCTTGAGATAATGGCGATAGAGATAACGAGATATGGCTGTATATAGGATAAAGCGAAGATAACGCCTTACCTTTATCTAAACTATTTTCTGACACATACAAACCTTGAATATTCAGGTTTACATCTGCATCGATGAGAGAGGTGATCTGTGCGCCTGTGTATCCACTTGCGCCAATAATAGCAATGCTTTTCATAATCTAAGACTTCTTAATGTTTGAACGATATAAATAAAAAGAGGGGGCACAACTTAAGCCCTGGCAGAAACACCAATGTTGACAAGTTTATCGTCGCAGGAAGTCTTTTAATGTGATTGTTTTGTTAATTTTAGCGTCTGAAATAATCATTTTCACTCTCAATAAATGCGCTGTATTCTGGTACTCGTTCTAGCTGTTTGCTAGACTATCACAACAAACTATTTATGCAATATATTTGAATATATATTTTACAGGTGAGATATGAACTCAGTTCCGGATCTAAAAACAACTTTTAGTCAGCTCATTGCTACGCCCTCAATCAGCGCTCTGGAAGTTGAGCAAGACATGAGTAACCAAGGTGTCATCGACCTACTGCATACTTGGTTCGGTGATTTAGGCTTTCAGTGTAAGGTTCAACCTGTTGCGAATTCTCGTGCTAAGCACAACTTAATCGCGTCATTTGGTGCTGGCAGCGGTGGGCTCTTACTCGCTGGCCACACAGACACAGTGCCATTCGATGAAGGGCGCTGGAGCCAAGATCCATTCACCCTAACGGAGAAAGATAACCGCTGGTATGGTTTAGGCACATGCGATATGAAGGGATTTTTTGCGCTCATATTAGAGGCCTTAAAAGATATGCCACTGCAGAATTTTAAGCGTCCTCTACACATATTAGCTAGCGCCGATGAAGAAACGACAATGAATGGCGCTAAGGCATTTGCCGAAGCAAAATCTATCTCTCCCGATTACGCTATCATCGGCGAGCCGACGAGTTTAAAACCCGTTTATATGCATAAAGGCCACCTGACTCAAGGAATAAGAGTGACAGGACGTAGTGGCCACTCTTCAGATCCAGCGAAAGGGTTAAATGCGATAGAGATAATGCATCAAGTGATGGGGCAGCTTCTTAAGCTTAAACAGCATTTAGCTGATAATTACCGCGAAGAGGCTTTTAGTGTGCCTTACCCGACCATGAATTTCGGCCATGTGCATGGTGGCGATGCCGCCAATCGCATCTGTGGATGTTGCGATCTGCATATCGATATCCGCCCTTTACCTGGCTTGGCACTAGAGGAGCTCGAGCAGTTAGTACTTAATTACCTTGAGCCGATTAGCAGTCAGCATCCAGGCAGTATACAAGTTGCACCGCTTTATCCAGGAGCGGAACCTTTCGCAGGCAAAGCAGAGAGTAGTTGGAGCCAATTAGTTGCTGAGTTATCAGCGAGTGCTCCCGAAGTTGTTAACTACGCAACTGAGGCACCTTATATCTCAAAGCTCGGTTGCCAGACCTTGGTCTTAGGCCCGGGAAGCATAGAACAAGCGCACCAACCTGATGAGTTTCTCGACACTGCTTACTTAAAGCAAACGGTCGAGCTATTGAAAAAATTGATCTATCACGCGTGTATAAAGTAGCACTCTAGTTATCTAAAAATCATTTATGGCTGTTTCACTACATGCCCAGAGTGATTTGGCACACATAAGCTCACAATATCTCAGTCTTCTATGTTGACCTTAACCCAGAAGGCTAGGTATTGTGGCTGATTAGCGTAAATTTTGGTATGGAGTAAGTATGGCTGATATGTATGCGTCTTTAAGGTCCAACGTTGGTACTTTAGGGCAGATTTTAGGTGAAACGATACGCACCAATTTAGATGATGCCTTTCTTGAAAAGATTGAGCAGATCCGTCATTTAGCAAAGAGTTCTCGCCAAGGGGATGAAGCCGCGCGCGAAGAGATGCTTAAACTACTCACAGCCCTTCCTGACAATGAGCTTGTTCCTTTTGCCAAAGCATTTAACCAATTTTTGAATTTAGCGAATATCGCCGAGCAGTTTCATACCATTAGTCGCAACTGTGACGAGCTTGTCTGTGTGCCCGATCCGGTCGAACAACTGCTAGGTAAAATATTAAGCAGCAGTATCGATCAAGAGAAGATGCTCGAATGCTTACAGGAACTCGATATCGATCTGGTATTAACCGCTCACCCAACTGAAATATCCAGACGTACACTGATCCAAAAATACTCTTCAGTGATCGACAGCCTTGCCGCTTTAGAAAACCCACAATTATCAGCACGAGAACAGAAACAGCATCATCTGGGGCTAAGACAGCTCATCGCACAGATCTGGCACACCAATGAGATCCGCAACGAACGTCCAACCCCTGTCGATGAAGCTAGGTGGGGCTTAAGCACAATCGAAGTCTCTCTCTGGCAAGCCATTCCTGACTTTTTACGTCAGCTCAATGAGCAAGTTGAAGAGCGTACAGGCAAACAACTGCCAACGGATATTGCGCCAGTTCGTTTCTCTAGTTGGATGGGGGGCGATCGTGACGGCAATCCTTTTGTCACCGCACAAGTGACTCAAGAAGTGCTCGACAGAAATCGCCACACTGCGGCTCGCCTCTATTTAAAAGATGTCGTGTTACTCGTCAATGAACTGTCTGTCGAAGAAGCCAATGATGAGTTGTTAGCACTGACTAACAATAGTCACGAACCTTATAGAGATGTATTAAGAGAGATAAGACAAAAACTCAGAAACACAATCGACTACCTCAATGAACGTTTAGAAGGTCATAATCCAGAAATCGATCGCAGCTTGATCATTTGGCACGAAAGCGATCTGAAAGAACCTCTGATGATGCTTTACAAGAGTCTATCTGATTCTGGTATGAGCTTGATCGCTAATGGGCTATTACTCGATATGCTCCGTCGTATAGCCTGTTTCGGCATTCATATGCTCAGGTTAGACATCAGACAAGATGCCGAACGCCACAGTGATGTCATTGCAGAGCTTACTCGCTACTTAGGCATGGGTGATTTTAATCACTGGGATGAAAATGAGAAACAAGCCTTCTTACTACGTGAGCTCACCAGTAAGCGCCCGCTAATTCCAACCAATTGGCAGCCTAGCGCAGATGTCGCCGAAGTCGTGAGCACCTGTCGACTCGTGGCAACACAGCCTGCACAAGCTCTAGGTTCATATGTTATCTCTATGGCCAGTAAGCCATCTGATGTATTAACTGTTTTACTACTGCTAAAAGAAACTGGTTGTCCGCACCCTATGCGTGTGGTGCCATTGTTTGAAACCTTAGACGATCTGAATAATGCCTCTAGCTGTATGACGGCGCTATTCGCCATCGATTGGTATCGTGGATACACCAAAGGTCATCAAGAAGTGATGATTGGCTATTCAGATTCGGCAAAAGATGCTGGCGTCATGGCGGCTGCCTGGGCTCAATACCATGCACAAGAACAACTCGTTGCGATCAGTAAACAAGCCGATATAAAACTGACTTTATTCCATGGCCGTGGCGGTACAATAGGCCGTGGAGGCGGACCTGCTCACCAAGCAATCTTATCTCAACCTCCAGGTTCGGTAGATGGACGCATTCGTGTCACAGAACAAGGTGAGATGATCCGCTTTAAGTTTGGTTTACCTAAACTTGCCGTACAAAGCTTAGCCCTGTATACCTCAGCAGTCATGGAAGCGACCTTGCTTCCACCGCCAGAGCCAAAGCCTGAATGGCGTGAGTGCATGCAGAAACTCGCTGAAGAATCAGTACAAGCTTATCGCTCGATCGTTAGAGAAGAGCCTGACTTTGTCGCATATTTCCGCGCAGCGACTCCCGAAGTTGAACTAGGGAAGTTGCCATTAGGTAGTCGTCCGGCAAAGCGCAGAGTCGATGGGGGTATTGAATCATTACGTGCCATTCCTTGGATCTTTGCCTGGTCTCAAAATCGTCTTATGCTCCCCGCTTGGTTAGGGGCTGGAGAGGCACTTCAAGCAGCCTGTGACAGAGGTGAAATGTCCTTACTTCAAGAGATGGAGCAAGAGTGGCCTTTCTTTAAAACACGTATTTCTATGCTAGAGATGGTTTACGCTAAAGCCGAGCCTAATCTAGCCAAATACTACGAAACCTGCTTAGTGCCAGAAAACCTACATCACTTAGGTCACACATTACGTGAGCGTCTAGCCACAGGTGTCAACGCGGTCTTAGCCCTCACTCAATCTGAGGCACTAATGGCCCACACGCCTTGGAATCGGGAATCGGTAACCCTACGCAACCCCTACATTGATCCGCTAAACTTTCTGCAAGCTGAGCTTTTAGCCCGTACCCGAAAAGAAGATGCTTCAACGAATGTCGAGCTCGCATTAATGCTTACCATTGCAGGTGTCGCAGCAGGCATGAGGAACACTGGTTGATTAAACGACTAAGGCAGATCATTCTGCCTTCGTTATTCCTGTTATTGACTGGCTGTGTCAGTCAATACAGCATTAGCGAAGCTGAATTAGAAAATTATTTATCCGATGAGATCCATTTTGAAATCAAAGAGGGTAATAAATTCTTTGGCGTAGAGATGCGTATCAATAATATCGATGTCACCTTAGGTCATAAAGCAGATACGATGTCGGTATCGGCAATCAGCATCATCAAGGTGCGTAACCCTTTAATGCCATTTAAAGCCGAATTAAATACTACCTTTGAGGCTAAACCTTGGTATGACGCGACAGATCATAGCGTGTATTTGAGAGATCTAACCTTAGTAGACATACAATCTAGCCCGAAAGATCTAGATAAAGCCATTAAGCAGTTTTCTCCCCAACTGATGCGCTTCTTAACGCAGTTTTTAGAAACTCAACCTGTCTATGTTTTAGATACAGATGAATCAAATCAAGCCTTAATTGCAGAGATGACTAAACGCATTGAAGTAAAGCCAGGCAAATTGAAACTCATTTTTGATGAGTAATACCAATCGGTATAATACCCATCGAAAATAAGCAGGGTAAAACAAAACGGTGCAACTCAATTGCACCGTTTTTTATCACAGTTATAGCAAGCTTAAAGGTATTCTCTACTTGCTAAATCGGCTAAATGAGGAGTAATCGACGATAACAGCCTCATCGAGCAACTCTCGCCTTAGCATGTCATAAGCCACTGCAGTACTTAATGTTCTCACCAATGCACGTGAACGACTGGGCAGTTTCAACATCTGGCTATGGACACCATATTTAGTCGCAAGTGCAATGGCCACTGTCCCAACAGGTTTCTCATCAGAGCCTCCTTCAGGACCGGCGATACCACTTGTCGCTAAGGCATAATCACTATCGAGAATATTGCGAGCTCCTCTTGCCATCTCTTCCACTGTTGCTATAGAAACAGCGCCGTAATCATCTAAGGTCTGAGGCTTCACGCCTAACACTTTAACCTTAGCCTCATTACTATAAGTCACTAACCCTTGGTGTAAATAGGTTGAGCTTCCTGCAAAGGCAATCAAGCCACTGGTGATCATTCCGCCGGTACAAGACTCGGCAACGCTGAGGCTGAGTCCTGAATTAAGCAACTTATTGTGAATGGCTTCGTCTAATGTCGTCACATTCTCGGCAACGATAGCATTACCCAGTAACTGTTTAATATCTGATTCAACTTCAGGTAGCGTAGCGATAGCTCTTGGGCCTCGGGCAAAGAGTTTAATTTCGATATATGGCATGTAAGAGCGGTAACCTAACGTCACTCCTTCCGGCAGCGAAATAGCGCTTAATTTATCTTCCAGTGCAGATTCACCATTGCCTAATGTCAGCAGCTTCTTTAAGGCAACTGAACTTGAAGCGGTAAACTTCTCTTCAAGAAAGGGAATGAATTGCTCTGTTACCATGCGCTTAAACTCAAATGGCACACCCGGTGTAAAAAACAACCAGGCACGATTTAACTTAACTGCAAAGCCACAAGCAGTGCCGACAGGATTGTCTATCATGATTGCCGACTCGGGTAATAGAGTCTGTTTCAAATTACTCTTAGCCATCACTCTTGAGTTACGGCTAAACCAATCTTCGAGCTTAGTACGCCACTCCTTGTTTTCGACTAAAGGCACTCCCATAGCAAGAGCCATAGCTTCAGTCGAGAGATCATCACTGGTTGGGCCTAGTCCGCCATTAACCATAATAATATCCGCTTCATGGCTACGCTCTTTAAATACAGCCACTAAATCTTCTAAACGGTCACCTACGGTTATGCGACGCTGGCACTCAATGCCCTTTTCCATAAGCGCATTAGCAAACCAAGCTGCATTGGTATCTACTATCTGTCCAGCTAACACCTCTTCACCAGTACAAATCATCTCAAGCTTCATCGATAACCCTAAGTCAGTAATCCATTAATAGCAGCTAAAGTAACAATCCTAGCCTCAATAGCAATACTGACTTTCGATATAATTGGTTCTAAATATGTTCAATGATATGGATTTCAGAACTAGAGCGAAGCTTGATACTTGAGCCGAGTCACTGTTAACGAAGAAACATTTACGGCCAGACACAAATAAGCCGACACTTGGTCGGCTCATTATTTAAATTCTAATATTCGTTTAGCAGGCGATCATGCTTTCACGCTCAAACTTGCCAATAGCCTTCAATACCTTGTCATATTCTACTACTTTATGATCTTCATGCCACTCGAGCTTATCGGTATAGAGCATTAAGTTTTCATACACATCAAATAGTGAGCGGTTAATATGATTACCTAAGGTCATTATGCTTTGCGGAATGAGGACACAGCCTCTTTGATAGGGATACACCGCCGCCATCACCTTAATGAGTTGCTCCTGAGTCGCGATCAGTGTGCCTTTTCTCATTGGGGTCATCCAGAACTGAGTATGGATATTTCTCAGTTGATCTATGATCCGCTCCAACTCCTCCTGCCGACTCTCGCCTGCAAAAAGATAGATACCCGGGTTGGCACTAAGAAAAGTGATCCCTAAGCGGTTTTTAGTGCCCGATGAGATAGACACTGGCGCAAGCAGTGCGGTGATCAATTTCTCACGATCGTTCAGTGGCTCATAGTCTTGAATATCTACCAGCATCTGCCGCGTATTGCTGGCATCACGAACAAACAGAGATACCAGCACATCTTCTTTACCTGAAAAATGCTTATACAAGGTAGCTCTAGAGACCTCAGCCCGCTTGGCAATATCGGCAAATTTAAACGACACCATACCGTCTTCAAGAATCAGTTCTCTGGCGACTTCTAATAATCGTGATTCTCGCTCTAGTTTCGTCATTGCTTGCTTTAGCCTTATATTTAATACATGTCTAAAGTACCAAACTAAGAAGATTTAAACAGAGACGATAGAACAGATTGTGATCTTATGCGTGATTTTTTACATAAAATTACAGACAAGTACACATACGTATAGTTTGTAGATGAATATCACTAAAATCACTATGCAACACCTGTCACAACCCCAAAATAAAGCTAAAGTATTGTGAACGCTGTACGGTTTTATTTTACCCTTATATGACAGGATCATTCATTGTCCAAGCTCAATGACAGCAACGTAGAAAGATTAGGATCAATGCCAACATCAGATAATTTTCAGCCTCTTTCCATCAGAGCGATCTTAACAGGCATGACGCTCGGTAGCCTGCTAGTTCTGTGTAATATCTATATGGCGCTACGCATTGGCTGGTCTATGAATATGTCTGTTTTAGCATTGCTACTCGGCTTTGTGGGTTGGAAAGCCGTAGAAAACACCATAGGTTGCCGAGCCTGGACCCCAAGAGAAACCAATATTCAACAGACTGCGGCTTCTGCGGCTGGAGGTACGGTATCGGCAGGCCTAGTCGCACCTATTCCTGCTTATCTTATTATCACAGAGACACAATTCGAATATTGGCCCATGGTGTTCTGGATGATAGCCATCAGCTTACTTGGGATATGTGTCGCCTCGGCTATACGTCCAGCCATGCTCAACAATGAACGCCTCAGATTCCCTACCGGTATAGCCACTGCAGAGGTGATCACCGATATGTTTAGCAGTGGTCGTATCGCCCGCCACCGAATGATTGCCCTACTTTCTGCCATGACTGTCGCCATCAGTCACCGTATATTAATTCCCGTCAGCTACAAAATCCCACTAGGCTTCTCAATTCCTGGCCAAAACGCCATGGCCGGCACCAGCATCAGTGCTAAAAATCTGGGCTTTATCATCGACCCTTCTTACATGCTGCTGGCCTTCGGCACTATCATAGGCACTAAAGCGGCAATTAGTCTTTTTGTTGGTTGCTTGATTGCCTGGCTCGGATTAGGCCCCTATATTCTCGGCCAAGGCTGGGAGCAAGCTGGGCCTATCGATGAAAACTGGTTCAGCTATATCATAGAGTGGTTAGTTTGGCCTGGTGTTGCCATGATGCTAGCCTCAGCCATCACTACAACGGCGATCACCCTATTTAAATCTGATAGGAAAAATCGACTATCCCTGATGTGGGGATGGCAAGAATTTCTACTATTAGGCACGCTAACCCCAGTTATCGTTATTCTCCAGATCTACTTATTTGATATCAGCTGGTTTGCCGCCATACTCGCTGTCCCCCTCGCCTTTGTTTTTGCCATCGTCGCCGCACAAGTGGTCGGTGAAACGGGTATTCCGCCTATTGGCGCCTTAGGAAAACTGTCTCAACTCTCCTTCTCAATTATCAGCCCTGGCAGCGTGACAACCAACTTAATGACAGCTAACGTAGCGGGGGGGGCTGCCGGCCAAGCCACCGATCTACTCAATGATTTTAAAGCCGGGCATATTCTTGGAACCAATCCAAGACATCAAGTATTTGCACAATCTATGGGGATCTTGGTTGGCTGTTTAACGAGTGCTGGGATCTTTATGCTTTTGATCCCTAATCCTGCAGAACAACTGATGACAGAGCAGTGGCCCGCACCCGGGGTGGCAACCTGGAAGGTGATAGCAATAGCACTCACCGAGGGGCTAGAAGCGATACCTCAATCGGCACGATATGCCATGTTTATCGGCATTATTGCTGCTACAGTTAATGAATTACTGCTACTGGTAGTGAAAGAGAAGTGGCATCGATATCTGCCAAGCATGTCGGCAATGGGACTCGCCTTTGTACTCCCAGCTCATATCAGTATCATGCTGTTTATCGGTGCAATTTTGGCTTGGTTTCTGCGGCTATTCGCGCCTAAATGGTCGCAGCGTTTTATGCTCGCCATTGCAGCAGGTTGTATTGCTGGGGAAAGTATTGCTGGAGTGTTAGGCTCTATTATCTTTATCCTGCGTTAAACTGGTCAATCACACTCTATCAATGAGCAAGTACACCTGCTTAACTAATCTCTCATTTAACCACTCTTCAAACTGTATCTGCACTCCCTCTATCTCATTTTAGCTGAATACTCGCTTTACCTCCCCACCTCCGCCAATCTCATGCTGTAAGAAAAAAGGACCAAGCAGCCGCATCCAACATTGCAGGGAAAGATGAGCATCGCTTTAGCTACATGGTCCATATCTAATACTTAAGATATATAAATCATAATGGGAACAACAAAAAGCCAGTTCAGACTACGCCCCGATTTAGACACCTGTCAAGACAGCGGTCAGACCTTATAGTCAAATTCATAGTTGGATCGTATACATAGATAGAAATGTGAACAAGTACATATAAAACAAGATAAATTCATAAAGATCACATTAACTTACCACGAGCAAACCCCATCACATAATCCAGCCAAAGATTAACCAAGTCACACATACATCATCAAGTTTATGCTTGTTTCAGCAAATTGGATCTGCGTCACACACCGGTACATACAGGTGTATATACAATTACCTCGAAATAAGTACAAAAAACATTAATATCGTTTCCTTTAGAAACAACGAGTGTGAGAGAAGTGATGAGAATCTTACAAAAAATAGGCCTGCTAACTGCGTTTATCGCCGCTACAGTCCTCTCAGTGCCAAGTGCACTGGCAAATGAATCTGCTACTCCTTTAGAGCAGCAACTGGTTAATAAATTCACGGAGGCTAACTACTCTAAGAAAGGTGCTGACACCTGTCTGATGTGTCATAAGAAAAGTGCTGAGGTTATGGCAATTTTCAATACGCCACACGGCAATACCCAAAAAGGGCCAATGGCTGGACTTCAATGTGAAGCCTGTCATGGACCACAAGGTAAGCACAAAGGTAACAACGAACCCATGCTCACTTTTGGGGATGAGTTCTCTGTCGAAGGTCGTAACAGCGTCTGTGAATCTTGCCACAGCCAAGAGCACACTCCGTTCCATGACCAAGCCTGTAGTGATTGTCACAACATTCACCAAGCTGAGCTAGTTGCCGAGCAGCCACAAGCTCAATGTGCAAACTGTCACAGCCAGCAAGACTCGGCCCAGTTTAAGCGCTCGACTCACTTAGGCACCTTAACCTGCAGCGATTGCCACAACCCACATGAAGAAGCACCACTTTCAGTTAATGACACCTGTTACAGCTGTCATGCCGAGAAGCGTGGACCTGCACTTTGGGAGCACTCGCCTGTCACTGAAGATTGCACCACCTGTCACAACCCACATGGCTCAGTCAACGACAACCTGCTTAACAGTCGTGCACCTCAGCTTTGTCAGAGTTGTCACAATCAAGCCGGTCACCCAGGTGATGTGCACAACAGCTTAAATGGCTTCACTCAAGGGCAATCTTGCATGAACTGTCACAGCAAGATACATGGCTCGAACCACCCTTCTGGCCACTTGTTTGAGAAATAGGAGTCGATGATGAGGGCTAAGCCCCCTTCTGGGTACTTACTTAAAAGTTTGAGAAATAGGAGTCGATGATGAAGGCGAACCACCCTTCAGGGCACTTACTTGGTTTGAGAAATAGGAGTCTATGATGAACGCTAAACTTACTTTAGTAGCACTCGCTGTTCTCTCAGCCAATGCTACCGCAGCGAACTTCGCTGTACCGCAAAATATTGATAATGACTATGCCTGTAAGCGTTGTGTCGCTCCCGAGCACACCAACACCGTCGGTCTGATGACCGAGCAGCGCACCCACTTAGATAGCCAATATGGCGCCAATGCACATATTCGTAGTGAAAGCCGTGGTGAAAACTACCGTATCGATGCTAAAAATGCAGGCGCTGACAATGGCCACCTTAAAGCAGCCGCCAACCTAGGGGATTTCGCCCTAGAGCTGGCTTATGTTAATCGCTGGAACCTCGACGATAACGACATTGGCGCCGAGCGTCAGCAGTTATCGGCCGCGGCCAAGTATCAGACTCAGCTCGTTACCGCCTTTGTTAAAGCAAGTAGTGAAGACAAGCAGGGTCAGCGTATTAGCTCAGTGGTTGACCCAAAACCGACTAACTTCCTAGAGACCATCGACCACACCACCCAAGTGATGAACGCCGGTGTACAACTCCATGGTGATTTTTGGAATGTCGGTCTTGCTGCCGTTAACTCTGACTTTACTGACAATGCCGGTATCGATGCCGATAACAGCGCTCAGCAAGCCAGTGTTAAAGCCGGCCTGAACTATGGCAAGACGCGCCTAAGTGTCAGCGCCGCTTCGGGCAAGATGATACAAGATGGTCCTATCGAGCAAGAAAACTCATTAGTGCCTATCTCAAACTTCGACGGTGAAGTGGAAACGCTCGACTACAGTGCCCGCATTAGCTCTCGCGTTGCGGGGGTCAAGCTCGCAGGTTTTTACAGCTACAGTGACCGCGACAATGTCAGTGGCTCTTATGAGTTCTTCGAAGCGATTAACACCCCAATCGATAGCAGCAAAACACGTTACGGCGTCGACGCCAGCTACCGTTTAGGCAGCACTAAGTTCAGCGCAGGGTTCGAACAAAATGACCGTGTCCGCTCAGACTCAGACCGCGAAGAGACTCAAGAGAGTGAAATCTTTGGCCGTGTCGACTACCGCTACCAGCAACTGAGCACCCACGTTAAGTTCACCAGCAGCGAACGCACTGGCTCTGAGTACCGTATCGGCGACGATATCTTCCAAAAGTACTACTTGGCAGACCGCGACCGTGTCAGCACACAACTGGGTCTTGGCTATAGCCAAAACAACTACGGCGCCAACCTGAAAGTGGTTTTAGCCAGTGATGAGTACTCAAACAGCTCGGCGCTGCAAGAGTCTGATGAGATGTCAGTCAACCTCGACGGTTACTACCTTATCAGTAAGCAGATGACCCTGAATGCCTATGCCGGTACTCAGACCATCGACAGCCTAGAGATACACAACACCACAGTAAGCGATGAGTTCACCTACTTTGGTTTTGGGCTGAATAAGTACCAAATCAATGAAGATATGGCACTCGGCACCTCCTACACCTTCTCATTTTCGGGCAGTGACACTGCGGTAGATAGCACCGAAATGGGTGACTACTACCAATACCAACACCTTGCTGAAATCCATATGGATTACCGCATCAATGCGCGTATCTCGACCCGTTTTGCTTACAGCTATGAACGTAACTACGACACGAACTACGCCAACCAACCGATTGAAGCCATCAATAGTATTGAAGACCTTAATCAAAATTACACCGACCACAAGATCGGTGCATTTTTCACAATAAAGCTGTAAGGGACAACTATGAAACGTCGCGACTTTCTTAAAGTAAGCGCAGCAGCTGCGGCAGCCACAGCAATCACAGGTTGTGATAGCTCTAGCGCTGAAGACCCAATCCTCAATCCAGGGGTTCCGGTCACGCCGCCAACAGGTGAGAAGATCACCTGGAGTAACTGTGCCAGTAACTGCTTCCAATCATGCCCTCTTAAAGTGCATAGCAAAGATGGGGTTGTTACCCGTATCGAAGCCGAGCAGAAAGAGCATGATGATTGGGATACCTTTGAGCATGAGATCCGCCCATGTCTACGTGGTCGCTCTATGCGTCAAAAGGCCTATAACGCCGACCGTCTCAAGTACCCGATGAAGCGTGTTGGACCCCGTGGATCTGGTGAGTTTGTACGTATCGACTGGGAAGAAGCTTTCTCAGAAGTTGCACGTATGATCCAAGAGACCACCAGCAACTACGGTAAAAACTCTATCTATGTACCGCTCGGTGGTGGGTCTCACGACCTATCTGCTGGCGCCATGATTATGGGACTTCGCCTACTATCGACTTGGGAAGGCTGTCTGTTCTTCCACAACGATTACTCGGCATCTCAGTACCGTGAAGGCTCAGCCTCCATGTACGGCTGGTTGCACTACAAGGTCAATGACACCGTAGGCTTCTGGAATACCGGTAACCGCTTGCGTGATCTTGAGCACAGCGACTTGATGCTTTGTTTCGGTTACAACCCAATGGAAGCTCGTATGGGTGGCGCGGGTTCTGGCTATGAAAATGCCAAACTGAAGCAGAAAAATAGCTATAAAACCTATTATATCGATCCACGCTTTACCGATACTGCTGTCGCTGCACACGATGAGTGGGTACCGATCCGTCCAGGTACTGATGCCGCGCTATGTGAAGGTATCGCACACCACCTGATCAGCAACGACCTTCATGAGAAGGAGTTTCTAGAGAAGTTCTGTATGGGCTTCACTGCTGACACCCTACCTGAAGGTGCTCCAGCTAATGGAGATTATTACTCTCATATTATGGGTTTAAGCTCTGATGGCATAGAGAAAACTCCTGAGTGGGCCGAGTCAATTACTGGTGTTTCAGCCGAAAAAATTCGTGAAATTGCCGATGCGCTTGCCAATGCCAATGCACCATTTGTTACCCAAGGTTTTGGTATGCAACGTCAAGGTAATGGTGAGAACAACGCCAAAGCCGTACTTATGCTACCTATCCTTATCGGTAAGATTGTCGGTAAAGGCATTAACCACGGTGGTACACCGGGTGCAAAAGATCTCGCTCACTACAAGATGATGCCTGCCGATTCATTGAAAGATTTGATGAATCTCGGTTTTGGTGATGTCTCGATTCCGGCAGCCTCTCACTTAGACGCCATCGAATTTGGCACCGAAATGAAGCCAAGCAGCCATGATGTTCGTTATTCAGATGCGACCAAAATGGCAAACGATGATGCACTCGAGACTAATGTGCGCATGCTGTGGCTGACCTCATCGAACATGATTGCCGGTCAAAATGCCGATCATAACCGTGCACATCGTCTACTGGAAAATCCTGGCGAGTATATCGATCACGTCGTGGTGTTCGAGCAGCATATGACAGGCTCTGCCAAGTACGCCGATATCTTACTGCCTGAGATCAGCTGGTTAGAGATGTATGACGTGATTCAAAGTGTCAGCAAGTACGATGATGGTAGCTTGCGCTACATCTACGGTATCGAGCCTGCTATGGAGCCGATGTTTGAGTGTCTGCACTCCTTCGATATCTGTCGTGGTATCGCACGTCACTTGGGTACAGAGGGCAAGTTTGAAGGTGGCAAGACCTACAAGCAGTGGGTCGAAGATATCTTCAAGAACGTCAAGAAGAACAACCCTTGGCTAAAGGGCGACAGCTTCGATGAATTTGTTAAAGTCGGCCCTCAGCGTGAGGAAGCACCTGAGCATCCAAATCTTCAGTGCTTGAGAGACTTCATCAATACCAATCCTAGACATCCGGAATTCGATAATACGACTGAAGGTGCGTTAAGTACGCCATCAGGCAAGATTGAGATCTACTCGCAAACCTTCGCGGCCAAAATTAAACATGCAGCCGAGGGAGACACGATCACCGCTATCCCTGTTTACGATGCCTGTGAAGAGTCCTATGAAGATGAAAGCTTCAAAGATGACTTCCCTTACCAATGTATCAACTACCACGGTAAGCACAGTGCCCACAGTATTCATGCCAGCACACCTTGGATCAACGAAGTGGTCGAGCATCATCTATGGGTTAACCCAAATGACGCCACCAAGATAGGCGTTATCAATGGTCAGAAGGCTCGAGTCACTAGTAAGCGTGGCGCAATCGAAATCACCGTACGTGTTACCCCTCGTATCGTACCTGGCGTAGTCGCGCTACCTCAGGGTGCTTGGCGTAAGAAACGCAGCGATGGTGTCGATACTGGCGGTGCGGTAAATACCCTAACCAGCAGTAAGCCGAGCCCTGTGGCTAAATCAATTCGCTCGAATACGAACCGTGTTCGTATTCAGCCAGCTTAGGAGGATTAGCAGATGACCCAACAATATGGTTTTTATGTTGATGTCGCCACCTGCTCAGGTTGCAAAACCTGCATGGTGTCTTGCAAAGACAACAAAGATCTAGAGATAGGACGTAACTTCCGCCGGGTATATGAGTATGCCGGTGGTAGCTGTAGCGAGAATGCCAACGGCGTCTTGTCTCAGTCTGTTTTTGCCTACTACGTCTCTATGGCCTGTAACCACTGTGACACGCCAGCATGTACAAAAGCCTGTCCAACAGGCGCTATGTATAAGGAACCTGAGCGCGGCCTAGTACTTGTCCATGACGATATCTGTATCGGCTGTAACGCATGTGCACAAGCTTGCCCATACGATGCACCGCAGATGGACACTGAGCGCAGCAAGATGACTAAGTGTGATGGCTGTCAGGACAGACTCAATGTCGGCCTCAAACCTATGTGTGTTGCTAGCTGTATTCACAGAGCCTTAGACTTTGGCCCCATTGAAGAGCTGCGTCAGAAGTATGGTGCTACCGCAGAGATCGCTCCGCTGCCACCAGCAAGTGTCACTAAGCCTAACTTAGTGATCAATTTGCATGCTCAAGCGCAACCTGCTGGCTCTACTGCTGGCACCGTAATCAATCCTAACGAATGTTGATAAGAGAGAACGTGATGATAAAAACTAGAATGACTACTGTGGCAGCAATGATCCTTGCGTCACTGACGATGACAGCGTGTAACGACACTGAAACTGAATATGTTTACGTTTGTGATGACGGTACTGAGGTTTCTAACCCAGATAGCTGTCCAATCACAGATCCAAGCGACCCAACAGATCCAGTCGTACCTACACCGATTGATGCGCCATTTGTCTTAGCGGCTCAAACTAAGATCGATGAAGCCTATATCGGTATCACCAGCAGCGGCAACATGTACGACCCAACTAATAACGATTGGGCAAACATGCTACCACCAGGTTATGAAGGTAAGCGTACTGCAGCATACCCATGGGGCACGACAACATACGGTCAAGAACTTTGGTTTGGTACCATCGCTCAGGGTTGGTGTGTATGGCCATACCAGAACATCGGCATGGACCTGATGACTACTACTTACGAAAGTGAGTACACCGCTTGTTCTGTACCTAATACAACCGGTACACCTTCACAGTTCTATCTATATGATTTCGAAACTGGTGAGCAGGAAGTGATTCAGAATGTACTGGATGAAGAAAGCCTAAAAGAATACCTAAAGGCTTTCACTCCACGTAACTATGGTTCTGACGCTGAGCCTCAACTTGCTAACACCTTCGGCTTCCGTGCCTCGGGTACTGTCGGTGACTTAGTCTTTACCGCAGGCCACTATAAGAACATTGGCGGCGAAGGACGCCTACGCTTATTCGTCTTCAACGCTAAAGAGCGCTCATTTGTGGGTTACCGCGATATCATCGGTGATACTACACGTCGTTTCCGCACCCTGACCGATGCAAAAGGTAATGATGGTTTCTATACCATTATCGGCTCAGAAACTGGTATGACGCAGAACGGTAATGGTCCGACTCAGATGCTACGTTGGGTGGGTACACAAGATGCACCTTTTGCCGGTGGTGACGTGACGGATGATAGACTTCAAGGCGCTGAAACAGGCTGGGAAGTGGTTTCTGATGCGTCATTTGCTATGACTCACGGCATGATAGGTGACTGGCGTCAGTTCACTCATACCGATGGTACTGAGCGTTTAATCATGAGCTCAGCAGCTCACCCGCATGTCTACAAGTATGGCAATGGTGAAGAGCAGGTTCGTAACCCAGGTATTAGTGAATCAGTTATTCTACTGTCTAACCCGATCCCAGAGGGTGGCTTCACTGCAGCAAATCCAATGGAGTTCACCGAGATCTTCAACATGAACCGCTACGACCCTGCTGAACTTGCAAGTTGGGGACATAAGTGGGGAACCAGTGCGATTCTAGATGGTTATGTCTATTTCGGTACTTACCACCAGGGCAACGATGCGGGTTACAAGCACTTCGAGAAGGCTGCCCCTCAGTTAATGGCTGATGTAATCGCCCGTGAAGGTGCTGAAGCCTTCCAGGTTAACGAGTGGCGTGCAAGTTCAATCTTCCGTATGAAGCTTGCTGATCTTGAAGCGATTGGTGAAGGCAAGAAAGATCCTGAGCTGCTTTACGGTTACGAGACCATGAATATCGTCGATAAGGAAACTGCTTCATACAAGTCAGTACCTAACTTACTAGGTCAGAAGCCACTGTACGGCGAAGCCGGTATGGGTAACCCAGGTAACGTCTACTCTTGGACCTCGATCAGTAAAGATGGCAAGCTATTCTGGGGCTTCTTCGATGCCTTCTCAGGAATGCATGATCTGCTAAACAATGCCTACGCAGGTGATGTGATGATTCCAGGTGTACCAATGCCAATCCCTAACCCAGACTATAAAGATATGATGAAAAATAGTCCTGGCCAGTGGATGATGGATCATACCAAAGAGGTGATGACTGCCAATGGTACACTAGACGATTTCACTCCTGGTGGTGACCTAGTGGTATTCGATGATGTGAACAGCCCTGCACGTGTGTTGACCAAAGATGGTTTTGGCAACTTGTGTTCAAACGGCGTTCGTAACGTAGTAGATATCAACGACAAGCTTTACTTTGGTACATCAACTTGGTGTAACCTTTCAGACAAAGCGGGTCTTGAATTCTACCAGTACAAGCCTGAGCTAGATAAGAAGTAACTAGCAGTTTAACACTAAGGTAGGGCCTAAGGGCTCTACCTTTTTCGTTTTAGCTAGCCTTTACATTTTTAAACTATAAGCAAGCACACTCAGCATAGAAAACATTCAGGAAAACATTATGAATCAAGAATATGCAGCCATTTCCCGCATTGCCAGCAGCACATTATATAGTGAGGCTAGTGATGGTTTTATCCAGACACTGATCGAAAATGAGATAGCAACGAGCTGGCCAAAATTAACCCAGAGTCCTAAACGCCAGCAAGGGCTAGACCTATTAGCCTGTTATCTAAATGAGTATACAATCGAGAGTAATCTGCCACTAACTGTGGAGTTTAATCGACTATTTATCGGCCCAGAAACTATGCCTGCAGCGCCTTGGGGTTCTGTATACCTATTTAAAGATCAGCTATTAAATGGTGACTCTACCGTAGCGCTAAAGGCTTTCTTTAAGCGTAACAATATCGACTTTAAACTCAATGAAAACCAGCCAGTGGATCACTTAGGGCTTATCTTTGCAGCGATGGAACTGTTACTGAATACACCTGATAGTAAAGACGGTGAAAACCAGCTGCGCATCTTGATAGGCGAGCATATGTGCCCTTGGGTATACCGAGTGTTTGAGCTAATATTTGAGCACGCCAACAGTGACTATTACCGAGGCTTTTCCCTACTAATAGAAGATTTTGTCGATACTCTGATTAATGAGCTGAATATCATCCCAAGCCAAAGACCTATCTACAGGTAATTGAAGTTTGCTAATCTTTGAAAGGGCAAAACAAAAATTGAATAAAGATAATAGCGGTAATATTTAGGGGGGATGTTCAAATCCCCCAGCACCAACAAGCTCTTCTTGCTCTTTTAGCGATTTTCGTTAATAGACATTTGAATATACTGAGCTAGCAATCATACTCTCACGCTCAAATCACTGATCACTTTTAATAGCTTATCATAATCAACAGACTCATGATCTTTCCTCCACTTAAGCATATCGGTAAAAAGCATCATGTTTTCATATACATCTAATAGTGAACGATTGATGTAATTGCCTAAGGTTATTATTTTTTTAGGGAGCAACACACAACCTCTTTGATAGGGGTAAACTATTCCCATAGCTCTAAAAACTTGCTCCTGTGTCGCAATCAAATTGCCCTTTCTCATTGGTATCATCCAGAATTGAATGTGGATATTTCTCAGCTGTTCAATAACTTGCTCATGCTCACTCTGTTGACTTCCCCCCTCAAAAAGGCAGATTGCTGGATTAGCAGTGAGAAAAGCAATTCCTAAACGATTTTTTGTACCTGATGATATATATATCGGAGCTAGCAGTGCTGTTACCAATTTCTCACGATCATTCAAACATTCATGATCTTGGATATCTATCAGCATCTGGCGAGTATTAACGGCATCACGGATAAATAACCTAGCTAACACATCTTCCTTACCTGAAAAATGTTTATACAGAGTAGCTCTTGATACTTTAGCCCGCTTGCCAATATCTGCAAATTTAAAAGAGACCATACCATCTTCAAGAATCAACTCACGCGCGACTTCCAGTAGTTGTGATTCTCGATCTAACTTACTCATAACTCCACCTTGTACTTAATACTTTTCTAATATAAATAAACAACCGAAAACTAACCCATGTAAAAACATTAAGGAGGGCTTGGAATATATTGATTTTAAAATTCGCCTGTCGATGAGAGCTATTAAAAAAGGACCATGGAGCGGCATCCAACATTGCAGGGAAAGATGAGCATAACTTTAACTACATGGTCCATATCTAATACTTAAGATATAGAGATCATAATGAGGAACAACATAATCACACTCAGATTACCCACCAATTAGACAGCTGTCAAGACAGCAATCAACCCGAGCGGTTAAACTTATATCCAGATCTAAATTATTAAGTTAGATGTGACAGGAGCTATATCTGGCTTGGTGAGTTTGTGAGGTTGGCTCAAACTTGCGTAGGCGAGCCTTGTCACGCAAAGCTCAACAAATAGCACCCAGATCACAACGGCATCATCAAATTCAGGTCATTTTCATCAATACAGATCAATATCACACACTTGTTTGTACATGTGTCTATATAATTACCTAAAAATAAGTACGAAAACATTAATATCGTTTCCTTTAGAAACTACGAGTGTGAGAGAAGTGATGAGAATCTTACAAAAAATCGGCCTGCTAACTGCGTTTATCGCCGCTACAGTCCTCTCAGTGCCAAGCGCACTGGCAAATGACACCGCTACTCCTTTGGAGCAGCAACTGGTTAATAAATTCACGGAGGCTAACTACTCTAAGAAAGGTGCTGACACCTGTCTGATGTGCCACAAAAAATCACCATCCGTTATGGCTATTTTCAATACGCCACACGGCAATACCGACAAGGGCCCAATGGCTGGACTTCAATGTGAAGCCTGTCATGGACCACAAGGTAAGCACAAAGGTAACAACGAACCCATGCTCACTTTCGGGGATGAGTTCTCTGTCGAAGGTCGCAACAGCGTCTGTGAGTCTTGCCACAGCCAAGAGCACACTCCCTTCCATGACCAAGCCTGTAGTGATTGTCACAACATTCACCAAGCTGAGTTAGTTGCCGAGCAGCCACAAGCTCAATGTGCAAACTGTCACAGCCAGCAAGACTCGGCCCAGTTTAAGCGCTCGACTCACTTAGGCACCTTAACCTGCAGCGATTGCCACAACCCACATGAAGAAGCGCCGCTATCTATTAATGACACCTGTTACAGCTGTCATGCCGAGAAGCGTGGACCTGCACTTTGGGAGCACTCGCCTGTCACTGAAGATTGCACCACCTGTCACAACCCACATGGCTCGGTCAACGACAACCTGCTTAACAGTCGTGCACCTCAGCTTTGTCAGAGTTGTCACAACCAAGCCGGTCACCCAGGTGATGTGCACAACAGCTTAAATGGCTTCACTCAAGGGCAATCTTGCATGAACTGTCACAGCAAGATACATGGCTCGAACCACCCTTCTGGCCACTTGTTTGAGAAATAGGAGTCGATGATGAACGCTAAACTTACTTTAGTAGCACTCGCTGTTCTCTCAGCCAATGCTACCGCAGCAAACTTCGCTGTACCGCAAAATATTAATAATGACTATGCCTGTAAGCGTTGTGTCGCTCCCGAGCACAGCAACACTGTCGGTCTGATGACCGAGCAGCGCACTCACTTAGACAGCCAATACGGCGCCAATGCCGATATTCGTGGTGAAAACTACACTATCGATGCTAAAAATGCAGGCGCTGACAATGGTCATCTAAAAGCGGCAGCCAACCTAGGCGATTTCGCCCTGGAGCTGGCTTATGTTAACCGCTGGAACCTCGACGATAACGACATCGGCGCCGAGCGTCAGCAGTTATCGGCCGCGGCCAAGTATCAGACTCAGCTCGTTACCGCCTTTGTGAAAGCAAGCTCGGAAGACAAGCAGGGTCAGCGTATTAGTTCAGTCGTTGACCCAAAACCGACTAACTTCCTAGAGACCATCGACCACACCACCCAAGTGATGAACGCCGGTGTACAACTCCATGGTGACTTTTGGAATGTCGGTCTTGCAGCCGTTAACTCTGACTTTACTGATAACGCCGGTATCGATGCCGATAACAGCGCTCAGCAAGCCAGTGTTAAAGCCGGCCTGAACTATGGCAAGACGCGCCTAAGTGTCAGCGCTGCTTCGGGCAAGATGATACAAGATGGTCCTATCGAGCAAGAAAACTCCTTAGTGCCTATCTCAAACTTCGACGGTGAAGTCGAAACGCTCGACTACAGTGCCCGCATTAGCTCTCGCTTTGCAGGCATCAAGGTCGCAGGTTTTTACAGCTACAGTGACCGCGATAATGTCAGTGGCTCTTATGAGTTTTTCGAAGCCATCAACACCCCAATCGATAGCAGCAAGACACGTTACGGCGTCGACGCCAGCTACCGTTTAGGCAGCACTAAGTTCAGCGCTGGTTTCGAGCAAAACGACCGTGTTCGCTCAGACTCAGACCGTGAAGAGACTCAAGAGAGTGAAATCTTTGGCCGTGTCGACTACCGCTACCAGCAACTTAGCACCCACGTTAAGTTCACCAGCAGCGAACGCACTGGCTCACAGTACCGTATCGGCGACGATATCTTTCAAAAGTACTACTTAGCCGACCGCGACCGTGTCAGCACACAACTGGGTCTTGGCTATAGCCAAAACAACTACGGCGCCAACCTGAAAGTGGTTTTAGCCAGTGATGAGTACTCAAACAGCTCGGCGCTGCAAGAGTCTGATGAGATGTCAGTCAACCTCGACGGTTACTACCTTATCAGTAAGCAGATGACCCTGAATGCCTATGCCGGTACTCAGACCATCGACAGCCTAGAGATACACAACACCACAGTAAGCGATGAGTTCACCTACTTTGGTTTTGGGCTGAATAAGTACCAAATCAATGAAGATATGGCACTCGGCACCTCCTACACCTTCTCATTTTCGGGCAGTGACACTGCGGTAGATAGCACCGAAATGGGTGACTACTACCAGTACCAACACCTTGCTGAAATCCATATGGATTACCGCATCAATGCGCGTATCTCGACCCGTTTTACTTACAGCTATGAACGTAACTACGACACGAACTACGCCAACCAACCGATTGAAGCCATCAATAGTATTGAAGACCTTAATCAAAATTACACCGACCACAAGATCGGTGCATTTTTCACAATAAAGCTGTAAGGGCCGCAAGGTCATAAACTGAGGTAATAATTATGGAACGTCGCACGTTTCTAAAGTTCTCTGCAGCGGCGGCTGCGGTTGCAACTGTTACTGGCTGTGAAAGCAGCAGTGCCAGCGATCCTCTGCCGACTCCGAGTGAACCAGTACTCCCTCCAGTTGGAGAAGGTGTTACATGGGGCTCATGTGCCACTAACTGTTGGCAAGCATGTCCACTTAAGGTCCACAGTAAAGATGGCGTGATCACGCGCATTGAAACTGAAGGTAAGGCTACCGACGATTGGGATAGTTTCGATCACGAAATTCGCCCCTGCCCTCGTGGCCGCTCTATGCGTCAGAAGGTCTACAACCACGATCGTCTCAAGTACCCAATGAAGCGCGTAGGACGCCGAGGCTCCGATGAGTTCGTTCGTATTAGCTGGGAAGAAGCTGTCTCTAGTGTCGCCGCTGCTATGCAAAAAACATACGCTGAATACGGTAAAAACGCCATATTCATGCCTCTAGGTGGCGGCTCTCACGATCTAAATACAGGTGTGACGCAATCTAGTGTACGTCTACTAAATATGGCAGGCGGTTGTTTATTCTTCCATAACGATTACTCAGCATCTCAGTACCGTGAAGGTTCTGCTGGTATGTACGGATATCTAGCCTCTAACGATGGCGATACCGTCGGTTTTTGGAACACAGGCTCTAGCCTACGTAGTCTAGAAAACAGCGACCTAATGGTGTGTTTTGGGTATAACCCAATGGAAGCACGCTTAGGTGGTGCAGGTTCTGGTTATGAGTATTTGAATGTTAAGAAGAAGAACAACTTCAAGACATACTATATCGATCCACGCTTTACCGATACTGCAGTCACCGCTACCGATGAATGGGTACCTATCCGTCCAGGTACTGACGCTGCATTATGCGAAGCGATTGCCTACGTATTGATAGAGGATGGATACGCGAATATCCCATTTCTTGAACAATACACCTATGGATATGATAAGTACGAGGAGTATATCACTGGCGTAACTGATGGTATCGCTAGGACTCCGGAACGTGCTGAAAGCATCTGCGGTATTCCTGCAGAGAAGATTCGTGAGATTGCACAAGCTATAGGTACTGCATCGGCTCCTTTCGTGACGCAGGGCTTCGGACCTCAACGTCAAGGTAACGGTGAAAACAACGCACGAGCAGTGATGATGCTACCGATACTCGTCGGTAAGATCAGTGGCGCAGGAACTAACCATGGCGGTACGCCTGGTAATGATGGTTTATCCCATTACGCCATGATGCCGGCAGATTCGCTCAAAGATCTGATGAACATGAAAATCATGGACGTTACGATCCCTGCAGCTTCTCACTTAGATGCCATAGAGTTCGGCACTCAGATGAAGCCAAGCACCCATGACGTTCGTTACTCTGATAAAAGCTTGATGGATGCTGATACTCCGTTAGAGACTAACGTACGTTTCTTGTGGCTAGCATCCTCTAATATGTTGGCTAACCAGAATGGCGATATCAACCGTGCCGATCGTCTACTTAACGACGAAAGCTTAGTGGATTTTGTGGTTGTCGTTGAGCAGCATATGACAGCATCGGCCAAATATGCAGATATTATCTTGCCGGAAGTGAGCTGGCTTGAGATGTACGATGTGATCCAAAGCTACAACAAGATGGACTGCGGTTCACTCATGTACGCCTATGGAATCACACCTGCTATTGATCCTATGTTCGAATGCAAACCTGCATACGATATCTGCCACATGATCGCCAATGAGTTAGGCATAGGTAGCAAGTTCACCAATGGTGGCATGACCTACTTAGATCAAGTCCGCAAGGTGTTCGCTGAATTTAAGAAAAGCAATTCATGGATCCAAGGTGACACCTTTGAGGAGTTCGTCAGCTTCGGTCCTCAGCGCCGCCCAGCTGGAGAGCACCCTAACGTAGGCAAACTTCGCGACTTCGTTACTGATCCAGTGAACAACCCCCTAGGAACTCCTAGCGGCAAGGTCGAGATTTACTCTCAGTATTTTGAAAGTAAACAGAGCCAAGCCGAAGGTACCGACGAGATCAATCCACTGCCAGTGTACTTTGCTTGCGACGAGTCCTATGAAGATGCTACCGCTTCTGAGTACCCGTTCCAGTGCATTAACTACCACGGTAAACACAGTGCCCACAGCATTCACGCCAGCACACCTTGGCTCAATGAAGTGCTAGAGCATCACCTCTGGCTAAACCCAGTAGATGCAGGTGCGATCGGCGTTATCAATGGCCAAAAGGTCATCGTAGAAAGCCGTAGAGGCAAGCTAGAAATAACCGTTCGCGTCACTCCTCGTATCGTCCCAGGTGTCGTCGCTATGCCTCAAGGTCAATGGCGCCGTATGAAAGGTGACATCGATGTTGGTGGTTGTGCCAATACCTTGACCGATAGTAAGCCTAGCCCGGTTGCTAAGTCATTCCGCTCTAATACTAACCGAGTCAGAGTTTACTCGGCATAGGAGAAAGATATGCAATTAGGATTCTATGTTGATACAGAAATCTGTTCGGGCTGTAAGGCCTGTATGGTCTCCTGTAAAGATAAGAATGACTTGAATGTAGGGCGTAACTTCCGCCGCGTATATGAATACGCAGGTGGCAGCTGTACGGATAATGGCAATGGCGTGTTTTCCCAATCCGTATTTGCCTACTACACGTCAATCTCTTGTAACCATTGTGACATCCCAGCTTGTACCAAGGCCTGTCCGACAGGCGCTATGCATAAGCGCCCTGAAGATGGCTTGGTCATGGTTCATGACGACATCTGTATCGGTTGCTCATCTTGCGCACAGGCGTGCCCTTATGACGCCCCTCAGCTTGATGAAGCCCGAGGCAAGATGACTAAATGTGACGGTTGTATCGACAGGCTTAACGCTGGCAAACAGCCAATGTGTGTTGATAGCTGTATTCATCGAGCATTGGACTTCGGTCCTATCGATGAGCTACGTGCTAAGTATGGCGATACGGCAGAAATTGCCCCGTTGCCATCAGCAAGCATCACCAAACCAAACTTAATTCTTAGAGTACACCCTGACGGTCAACCTGTAGGTTCAGGCGCCGGCTCAGTAGTAAATCCAAATGAGGTATAACATGAATACTAAACTTTCTCTGGTAGCCATCTTGCTAGCAGGTACTATGGTAACCGGTTGTTCTGACGATGATTCAGAAACCATATATGTCTGTGAAAATGGCGATACGGTTTCTGCTCCAGAGCAATGCCCAACGACCCCAACGGATCCGACAGATCCTACTGACCCAACAGATCCGGTTGTGCCTCCAGTAGTAGATGGCCCGTTCGTACATGCTGCTCGTACTATCATCGATGGCGCGTTCTACAGTGCCACTAGCCCTAGCAACGAGTATGACCCGCTACGTGACTGGGAAAATACTATGCCTGCAGGATACCAAGAGATGCGTAATGCTTCGTACCCTTGGGGAACCACTGTTTATGATTCAGCAGTCAATGGCGAAGAGTTATGGATGGGTACTATCTCGAATGGTTGGTGTGTATGGCCATACCAGAACATAGGTATGCCAATTGAATTGACCACTTACGAGAGTGAGACAACAGGCTGTTCAGTTCCAGGCACTACAGGTACTCCATCACAGATCTTCATCTACAACTTCCGCACTGGCGCAAAGGAAGTGATTCATGAAGGCATGCTAACATCAGGCGGTCCTCAGTTTACTGAAGCGTTCGAACCTATTAACAATACCTATGGCTTCCGCGCTGCAGGAACTGTCGGTGATCTCGTGTTTGTTGCAGGTCACTGGAAAACAACTGAAGATAAAGGTCGTCTACGTCTATTCGTATTCAATGCTAAAGAACGTTCGTTCGTCGGTTACCGTGATATCGTCGGTGATACCACACGTCGCTTCCGTACTTTAGAGCATGCTGATGGCACGACTGGTTTCTACACTATCGTAGGTGCAGAAACTGGTATGACTCAAGATGGTAGCGGCCCGACTCAGCTACTTCGTTGGGTGGGTACCCAAGAGAAGCCTTTCGCAGGCGGTAACGCTGATTCGGGTTACGGTATGGATCTTGATCCATTAACTACTGTTGGCTGGGATGTTGTCTCGACTCAACTGGATGATGATACAACTCCGGGTGGCGTACAGTACGGTATGATCGGTGACTGGCGTCAATTCACCCATAGCGATGATACTGAGCGTCTTATCATGTCAGCCTCGGCACATCCTTTCGTTTACAAGGAAGGCAAGCGTAATGATAAGTACAAAGAGTCAGTAATCCTAATCTCAGATCCTATCCCTGCTGCTGGTTACAGTAAAACAGAGCAACTAACCTTCCGTGAAGTATTCGGTATGGATCAATACGATCCTGATACTAAAGGTCGCTGGGGAGCTAAATGGGGTACGAGTGCGATTAACGACGGTTTCATGTACTTCGGTACTTACCACCAAGGTACAGATGCTGCTTATAAGCACTTCGCTAAGGCAGACCCAGAGCTATTCACTGAGCTAACAGGTCTTGATCCACACGATTACTCTGTTATTGATGCGAATAAAGAAGCTGGTCATAAAGAATTTATGATTAACGAGTGGCGCGCCACTTCAATCTTCCGTATAGACCTTAAAAATATCGATGCTGTAAGCGCTGGCGACACCTCTAAGGTAGAGCTACTTTACGGTTACGAGACTATGCAGGTTAACGATGGTAACGGCTGGAAGGCTACACCTAACAAACTAGGCCAGAAGCCTATCCATGGTGAAGCTGGTATGGGTAACCCTGGTAACGTGTACTCTTGGACCTCAATTGCAAAAGATGGCAAGTTATTCTGGGGATTCTTCGATGCATTCTCTGGTCTACATGACCTACTGTTCGATGCATATGCCGGTGAGTACATGTTATTCGACGGTATCGTATTCCAGAACCCTGAATGGAAGAACCAAATGGCTAACAACCCAGCCATGTGGATGTACGATTACGCTAAAACTGAAATGGATGCTAACGGCCTAGCTGAAGAGTTTGTTCCAGGTGGCGATCTACTGATGATCGAAGCTGACGGTTCTGCACGTAAGCTTACCACTAGCGGTTTCGGCAACGAATGTTCTAACGGTATCCGTAACGTCGTCGATATCGATGACAAGCTGTACTTCGGTACGTCAACTTGGTGTAACCTTGGTCCGACTTCTGGACTCGAGTTCTACCAATATGAGCCTAGCTTAGACAAGTAGGTATATCATTAAGGCGGCCTTCTGGTCGCCTTTCTTTTTGTTTCGGAGTTAATATGAATAAAGCACTAGCTGAAATTACCCCTACCTTAGCTGCCAATATGTACCATGACCCGAGCGATGAAACTCTTGAGGTCTATAAAGAGCATGACTTTAACGAGTGTTACCCTCTATTGACAGAGAGCAAGACCCGCAGCGAAGGTGTTGCATTGGTGAGTAATTACATCACTCAATACACCAGTGAGCAATTGCCAGCACTACTATTAGATTTCAATCAGTTGTTTATTGGTCCAGGTAAAATGAAGGTACCATTATGGGGTTCATACTACCTGAGTGAAGATAACTTACTGTGTGGGCCAAGTACCCAGAGACTACAAAAACGCATCGATTCACTCGGCATAGCACTCAGCACAATCGATGGTGACAACCAGCCTACCGATCACATATCACTAGTTCTACAACTAGTGGAGTTTACCCTGCAGGAAGAGAAGAGCTTAGAGCTAAAAGTTATCGTAGCCGAGCATTTAGCTCCCTGGGCATATCGAGTGGCTGAACTAACAATCGAACACGCTAAAACTGACTTCTACTTAGGCTGGGGATTATTACTTAAGGATTATCTAGATGTGTTAGTTGAATCCAATGACATCATAGTGAAAGAGCTGAACCTATGGGGGTAGTAGGGCCTCTGAGACTCCAATGTTAAATCGGTAGGGTGGCGAGTAACAGAGATAACGTACAGAATATCTTGGTTTATGCTGTTAAGAAGGCTGTAGGAGTGCGCCCACGACCTCACTCCCCAGTTGAGTCAGCCCCACAAAGTAGGCAACTAGCACGCTATCATGCCCGCTTTCTTATGTCTTCCAATGGCTATTAACGTCTTTTCATAATCGACACTAGCATGCTCTTCACACCAATTTAATGCCTCTGTCAATTTCAGTAAGTTTTCAAATACTTTTCGCAAGGTATAGTTAATATGCTTACCTGCCGTCATCACGTTTTGCGGAATGATGACACAGCCTCTTTGATAGGGGAAAACAGAAGCCATTACCTCTTCCATCTCATCTTGAGTTACCTCGATATGGCCTTGCTTAAACGGTGCTATCCAGAACTCTAAAACAATGCCACGAATTTGAGTCACAATCAGCTCTAGCCTTGCTTGTTGCGCTTCACTGGCAAACATGAAAATGCCAGGGTTGGCACTGAGTAATGTGGTACCTGAACGATTTTGAGTTTCCATAGAGCCTGCAACTGGTGCCAACAGACTCAAGACTAACTTCTCTCTATCATTAAGGGTTTCATCGGCCTGAATATCGAGTAGCATCTGTCGAGTTTGACCCGCATCACGAACAAATAGGCTCACCACTACATCTTCTTTTCCTGAGAAGTGATTATATAGCGTAGCCCTGGATACGCCTGCACGCTTTGCTATCTCAACAAACTTAAAAGACATGGCACCATCTTCTAAAATGAGCTCTTTAGCGATATCCAGTAATAGTGCTTCACGTGTTGCTTTGCCCATAGCCATAAAAATCCCAAACCTTAAACAGATGACTAACGAGAGTCTATTTTAAAAAGAAATTAAAATAATAGTGCACTCTATAGCGATTAATTTTAGTGAATAAATAACCGAAAGTTCAAATAAACCTTCCTTTTGTAACCTAAGAATATCAGGCAATCAAAATATTAACCAACGTGTAAACCCTGACTCGATCACATATAGAAAAAACAGCACGACTTCAGTAGGGAGCCTGACGACTCTTTACATTCAGAGATGGACTCACTACTTATATCAGTTACAAAGCATATAGACACCTGCCCACGTATTTTGAGCTAGGGCTCACAAACTAGGACATTGGTTCTATTTAAGCTATTATTAGCAAAATATTGAGATAGATTCTGCGATAACACTCCCTGTTTTCTAGTGGTATAACCAGATAATAGACACATGCCAACTTCAGTTCCAAACACAATGAATCACACTTCACTTTCCATCAGAGCGATTATCTCTGGGATGTTTTTCGGCTCAATTTTGACGGTGTGCAACATCTATATGGGACTCAAGGTGGGCTGGACATTAAACCTTTCGGTTCTAGCCGCCCTGCTTGGATTTATCTTTTGGCATGGGGCTCACTCACTATTTAACACTAAAAAGTGGTCCGTGACCGAGAGTAATATTCAACAAACTGCGACATCAGCAGCCTGCAGTACCATGGCAGCAGGCCTAGTTGCTCCGATTCCCGCCTATCTAATTATTACAGGTAGCCCATTCGAATACTGGCCTATGGTCATCTGGATGATAGCAATCAGCTTATTGGGGATCTGTGTGGCTTCAGCGCTCAGACCTGCAATGGTTAACAATCCACGATTGCCCTTTCCAGCAGGAATAGCCACTGCAGAGGTGATAAGAGATATATTTGATAATGGCCAAGAAGCGAAGAAAAAAATCAGGGCCCTATTTATTGCGGCGGCAGTCGCCCTTTCTCACCGTATTATTTTTCCGGGATCGATGAAGCTATCATTGGGCTTTTCAATTCCTGGTTACGGTGCATTAACAGGCACCAGTATCAGCGCAAAAAATCTGGGATTTGTACTTGAACCATCATATATGCTGCTAGCATTTGGCAGTATTATAGGCCTACGGTCAGCGCTTAGTATCATGCTTGGCTGTATCATTGGCTGGATTGGACTTGGCCCCTACATTCTCGGTCAAGGCTGGGAACTGGCAGGCCCTACAGACGCTAGCTGGTTTGTCTATCTCGTGGACTGGCTACTCTGGCCTGGTGTGAGCTTGATGCTAGCATCATCCATCACCAGTACAGCCATTGTTCTACTTAGATCAAATAAGAACAAACGACTTGCACTTGAGTGGCACTGGCAGGAATATACCTTTCTTGCACTACTCACCCCGTTAATCGTTTCACTGCAAATATACTTTTTCGATATCAGCCTATTTGCCGCCATATTGGCCGTTCCTTTGGCCTTTATATTTGCTGTCGTTGCCGCGCAAGTTGTCGGTGAAACAGGGATACCACCAATGGGCGCACTAGGTAAGATGTCGCAACTGTCATTCGCGGTTATTAGCCCAGGCAATATCTCTACGAATTTGATGACAGGTAATGTGTCTGGTGGCGCTGCAGGCCAGGCAACCGATCTACTAAACGACCTGAAAGCAGGCTACCTACTCGGCACCTCACCAAGACAGCAGTTTATCGCACAAGCATGCGGCATAGTGACCGGCTGCTTAGTCAGCGCTGCAATATTCATGTTACTCATACCAAACCCAGCGACACAGTTGATGACAGAGCAGTGGCCAGCTCCAGGTGTTGCCATATGGAAGTCAGTAGCCATTGCGTTAACTGAAGGCTTAGAGGCAATACCACAATCGGCACGATATGCCATGTTTATCGGGATTATCGCAGCCACGATTAATGAAATTTTACCACTCTTAATCAAAGAAAAGTGGCATCGCTACCTGCCTAGCATGTCAGCAATGGGACTCGCTTTTGTATTACCAGCCCAAGTGAGTATCATGCTATTTATTGGTGCTATTTTAGCGTGGGGCTTACGCCTAATAGCACCTAAGTGGTCACAAAGATTTATGCTGGCTATTGCGGCAGGCTGTATAGCCGGAGAGAGTATTGCGGGGGTTCTGGGCTCTATTTTTTACCTTCTTTTCTAGCTCTCCTAATATTTTTCCATATGTTCCACCGTAATAGGCTTGGTATATCCCAACCTAGGCCGCTATTATCAATTATTCATTGAACTAAAAAGTGATTATATGTGCGGTAGACTCAATTTTATCGATGATCTCTTTATGCGTTCTATAATGCTGAAGCTATCGGTTGCCAACCCCAATGATATGGAATATCGCCGCTTTAAGAAGCCTACAGATGAGATCTATATTGTTCGTGAAACACTAGGGGTCAGAAGGTTACAACAGGCTAATTGGTGGTTACTGCAAGATATGACCTATGACAGCTTCACACCGAGTCGATTTACCTCATTTAACACGCGGTATGATAAATTGAATCAGCCAGGTTCTGCTGGATATCAGCCCTTCAGAGAGTAGATGCATCATCCTAGCAAAAGGTTTTGGGGAAACAGAGAAGCATGAAACTGGCGTCAAATACTACGACTTTATCGCTCAGGACTCGGCTATTATATTAGGTGGTCTTTTCAAAGAATGGCACCATCCAAAAACCGGGGAACATAGTGTCTCTTGCTCAGTCATAACCAACCCACCACATCCAGACTTAGCCCCATATCACAGTAAAGCTAGCCCGCTTATACTGCCACAGGAGCCAGCAACGTTAGATGCTTGGCTCGATCAAAGAAATCATCAAATTGATATGTTCAGAGAATTACTCAAACCTGCATTAAGGCATGACTTTATAGTGCAGCAGATAGATAAACCAAGCAGCCATAACCCCATCGGTGAAGCCATATTGCTTCACCCTAATGACTATCATTAACTCACTGTCTAGGCCAGCTTGAAGTAAAATCCAATAGAACTGGGAGGAGGTTAGCTGAGATAAACCTTTAACTTAGTTTCCTGCTCAAGCAGACTCTTATAAAGAGTAAATTGGTTAGCCGCACGCTCTAAATTATGGTTTTCATGATGAATATTGAAATACACATCACCATTAAGATGATCAGTAAGAAAACGGACACCAATCATCAAGCAGATCACACGAGCACCTAGCCAGAGACTATTCTTTTCATCTTCACTCAGTACTGTACCTAGCTCACTTAAATAACCACGACAGATAGCAGCAAAAATAGATTCTCGCACATGGACATTGTCTAAGGCTGTTGAATCTTCCTCCTCGGGTGAGGTAAAGGTTCTGACCATATCGCCAAAATCATACATGAGGTGGCCCTTCATGCAGGTATCAAGATCGATAATCGCTAGGCTGCTCATGTCACGCTTATCGTAAAGCATATTATTGATTTTAGTGTCATTATGACATATTCGTAGAGGTAACTTAGGAGATAACTCAGCCAGCTCGCTTAATAAAGCTTGCTGTGATGAGGCAAAATAGATCCATTCACGGCACCCTGCACTCCGTTGATGAACATCTTGCTCTACTGCACTCTGTAACTGCTCGAGCCTACCAGGGAGATGGTGAAACTGAGGAATAACATCTTCCAGCTGAGTGGCATCAAGATCACTCAATGCTGAAGAAAAATGACCAAAGGCTTTTGCTGCAGAGAAGGCTTCATCTTCGCAAGTCACGACCTCGATACTAAGGCTATGAGGCAGATAGCTAATCGCCCTCCAAAAACCCCGCTCTCCAAGATCGATAGCTAATTGCCCCTCGTCAGTCTTCAAAGGCTTAACTACCTGTAATGCGTACAGCTCTCTCTCTCTCTTCCCTGAAAGATGCTTAGCAATTTTATGAGCATTTTCAACCAAAGCATTCGGAGTTTTAAATACCTGAGTATTGATCCCTTGCAGAACAAGTTCACCATCACCCCAACGAACAAGGAAAGTATCGTTGATATGGCCATTGCCCAGAGGGGAAACTTTGGCATCATTGGTCCTGATACCAAAATAGGGCAGCACAGTCTGCCTAACAAAATCGATCACTCAATAACTCCATCACTCTTATTTGCTAAAACTCTGCAGAGTTTATCTTTTACCCACTCTACATCCTGGGGGTAGGTTACACCAAACCAAGGCTCTTGCGCCGTTTTAACCTGGATCTGTTTCGTGAGAATGGCCTCTGCCGGCGGATCATTATTTGCAAATCCAATATATTGCTGCACCACTGTTGGGAGATAACATTCAGACTTAGGCTCTAATCCATGCTCAGTAATAAAACGAGTTAACTCAGATTCTATGACAGTAAAAATATCATCAGAAAAGCCCCAGCAGGTCATAGAAACAGGAGTCTCAGCTTCCAATTGCTTATGTGAACCTTCACAACAACCATAAATGCCTTTCGAGGCAGAGTAAATATCTGTCCACTCTGCAACGCCTTTTAATATTCCCTGCTCAACCAAACAAACACCACGGTTGACTCCGCCATGCTCAGATAAAGTTAAACTCAATGGGTAAGCCACTAGCATCCAATCATTAGGAGATGCTCTTAAACCTTGAGCAAGAAGTGGAAACGCAGAGTCACCATAGTAGTCATCAGCATTAATCACGGCCATTAACCCTTTGACCTGGTGACGAGCACTCCAAAGTGCGTGAGCAGTTCCCCAGGGTTTGGCCCTATGACTAAAATCAACAAGGTAGTCGCGTGCAGCTTCAGGAAGATCATCCATCGTTTGATAGCTAAAGCAACATTCAAAATCTGCAGAGACATGGGGCTTAATACGTTTAGCCAACAAAGAGGTAAGTTCAGTCTCCAGCTCCGGCCTTATTACCAATACCACTTTAGTAAAATCAGCTCGATAGGCTGACATGATGGACAACTCAAGCATTGTCTCACCATTTGGGCCAAGACTCGCTAACTGCTTATCACCACCAAACCGGCTACCTAGCCCTGCGGCCATGATGACTAAAGTTAGCGGAGCTAAAGTTCGCGGAGTTTGAGCTAATGAGGTTTGGTTTTCTATGATGGTATTACTCAACATTCACAAAGCTTCTATAAATAATCTCGGCCGATACACGGATCAGCCGAGCAGTCTAATGACAAAACAATTTTTCCAGCTATAAATAGGGGATAAAAGCAGCGTTTCTCGCTAGCGCTGACTGGCTTCCCTTCAAGCTGAAATCATAGCCACATAACTTGACGCTCCCTCGACGAGCAATATCAGTGATAATGGCTTGAGTATCTAATGGAGAAAAACGTGCTTCGATTGCGGTATCAGGCATATATTCCACTAATATAGTTCGATAGTCAGTGCCGTTATTAAACCTCAGATTAGTACAACTTCTATCACCTTGAGCCGATGCCAGAGACCAGATTTCACCAGGCGTTCTTGTCTCTCCTAGCCAACGCATAATCAAGATATTGCCCTCGAGTAGAACACTAAACCCGTCAGGGATTTTAGCCTCTTCTCTAGCTGAGGTGAGTACTGGCTCTTCTACTGCTAGAGTCGTAAGCGCTACAGTCTCCTCCTCAGAACTAGAGACTAAGCTCCAAAGGCCACTCAAGAGCGTGATAGCTAATAGCCCCCCAGCAACACTTAATAAGATTTTGGGGTGCTGTTTACCCCACACAGCCCAGCCCTGCAGAGAAGCTGAAAATGACCTAATTGAAACTGAACTCTCCCAATCCTGCTGATTGTCTGAGGCATTACCTCGCTCCGATTCAGTATCAGACTCTTCCCGATAAGAAGTAGACCCATCGGCATCTAATGTCGGCTCTACTCTTCGCCGGTTAGCATGACTCTTTGCCACTGCAGCCGGGCCAGCATAACCATTTTGGTATCTGCTCACTTTACTTTTAGATGCAAGCATTGCTAAAAAAGCATTTACTGCTAAAGCAAAAAAGAAAGCGACAGAAGATAATAGTGTGCTATTTCCAAAGGCTAATGCCATCGAAAAAAGAGATAGAGGAATAAGAGGTAACCCTGAGTACCAAATTGGACGAGCAGCATCTCGCACTCTTCGATAAGTCGTTAACACCAGTAGTGGAGATAATAGCCCAGCCAGAATGAGCATGACGCTAGTTTGGCCAATAAGTAAAAACCCAAAGATTAAAACAAAATAAATAGAGGCACTTATTACAGCAAACCTGGCCCCATTATCACGACCATGAATACATAAAAGAGATTGATATTGCATGAAATAACACCTACAAAGATTCGAATTAAACAGCATAAACCTGAGCCAAGCCTTAATGACCGCCTTAGCTTCATACAGACTAACTAATTTATCAATCAAAGTCAGTGTCAGCTTGAAAAAAGCGAGTTTACAAAACATTAATCTTGCTTCATATGAATAAACTAGCGATTGAATGTACGGTATCAGATCTCAACCTGAATTAACCAAATCCTACTTAAGATTAAACTGACACTAGCGCCTATGCTTGAGTAGAGCGTATAATATACGGCTTCCCGGTATTCGGGAGCCTCATTTAGCATTAAAATTTTGGATACTTAGCTCATGACCGCACGCGGAAATCTATTTATCGTATCGGCGCCAAGTGGCGCAGGTAAGTCTTCTCTTATATCGGCACTTCTTAAAGACAAGCCCGCTGATAAACAGGTCTCCGTGTCACACACCACGCGCAAACCCAGATCAGGCGAAGTCAACGGACAGCATTACCACTTTGTCACAGTAGAAGAATTTAAGGCACTCATTGCCGAAAATGCTTTTTTTGAGTGGGCTGAAGTGTTTGGCAACTACTACGGCACCTCACGTAAAGTCATCGAGCAAACCTTAACAGACGGTATTGATGTATTCCTCGATATTGATTGGCAAGGCGCCCAACAGGTAAAAAAAGTCATGCCTGAAGCCATTGGTATATTTATTTTACCTCCTTCAAAAGCTGAGTTAGAAAAACGTTTAACGGGTCGTGGTCAAGACAGCAGTGAAGTCATCGCCGGCCGCATGGCCCAAGCCACCTCAGAGATCTCTCATTATGCTGAATATGATTTCATCATCATTAATGACGATTTTGATACCGCTTCTAGCGATTTAGTCGCAATTATTCGCAGCCAACGCCTAACTGGTGCTGGTCAAATTCATACGCAAAATGATATGATTAAAGATCTGTTGGCAGATTAGCTGTCATCATGTACAATTTTGCGTCATTTTTTCATCCTAACACTGGAGTTTCACACATGGCTCGCGTAACTGTAGAAGACGCCGTAAACCAAATCGGCAACCGTTTTGATATGATCCTGGTTGCAGCGCGTCGTGCTCGCCAAATCGCTGTGCAGGGCAAAGACCCTATGGTTGAAGAAGAGAACGACAAGCCTACGGTTATCGCACTGCGCGAAATCGAATTAGGTTTAGTTACTGCTGACACTTTGGATGCCGATGAGCGCCAAACTGTTCGTGAACGTGAAGCGGCAGAGATTGCTGCTGTTGCTGCGATTGCCGAAGGTCGTAACAACGTAATATAAGGAGTACAGCCACTTGTATCTGTTTGAAGGTCTCAAAGAGTCTGCATCAAGTTATTTAGAACCTGATCAGGTAGCATTACTCAAGCAGGCCTATCAGGTGGCGCGCGATGCCCATGAAGGTCAAATGCGCACAAGTGGTGAACCCTATATCACACATCCGGTTGCGGTCGCCCGCATCCTGGCCGATATGCGTCTCGATCATGAGACGCTTATGGCCGCTCTCCTGCACGACACCATTGAAGACACCCCGGTAACGAAAGGTGAATTGGCTGAGTTATTCAGTGAATCTATCGCCGAACTCGTTGAAGGCGTCTCCAAACTCGATAAGCTCAAATTTCGCGACAAGAAAGAAGCCCAGGCCGAAAACTTTCGCAAGATGATGATGGCAATGACTCAGGATATCCGAGTTATTCTTATCAAATTAGCCGATCGCACTCACAATATGCGTACCTTAGGGGCATTAAGACCCGATAAGCGTCGCCGCATTGCCCGAGAAACCCTAGAAATCTATGCCCCGATAGCCAACCGTCTCGGTATTCATAATATCAAGTGTGAGCTAGAAGAATTAGGCTTTCAGGCTTACTATCCAATGCGCTATCGCGTATTAAAAGAGGTGGTAAAAGCCGCTCGTGGCAACCGTAAAGAGTTGATCCAGAGCATCGAAGCTGCGGTGCATACTCGACTCGAAGATACTGGCTTAAAAGGCACTGTCAAAGGTCGCGAAAAGAACCTCTACTCCATCTATAATAAGATGCAGAGTAAAGAGCTACAATTTCAGGAAGTGATGGATATCTACGCCTTCCGCGTCATTGTTGACTCTATCGATACTTGTTATCGCGTCATGGGCGCCATGCATGGCTTATACAAGCCGCGTCCAGGTCGATTCAAAGATTATATCGCTATCCCTAAAGCCAATGGCTATCAATCGTTACATACCTCTCTATTTGGCCCTCATGCTGTGCCTGTAGAGATACAGATCCGTACCGAAGATATGGATCAAATGGCTGATAAAGGGGTCGCTGCCCACTGGGTTTACAAGAAAGGTAGCTCGGCAGAGCAAGGCACGACGACACAAGTTCGTGCCCGTAAGTGGATGCAAAGCTTGCTGGAACTACAGCAAAGCGCCAGTACCTCGTTCGAGTTTGTGGAAAACTTCAAGACAGAGCTCTTCCCTGAAGAGATCTATGTATTTACCCCAGAAGGCCGTATTCTTGAGCTTCCTGTTGGCGCCACACCAGTGGATTTCGCCTATGAAGTTCATACCGATGTCGGTAATACCTGCGTCGGTGCACGGGTAAATCGTCAAGCTTACCCACTGAGTCAACCATTGATCTCTGGCCAGACTATCGAGATCATTACAGCTAAAGGCGCACGCCCTAATGCTGCCTGGTTGAACTTTGTCGTTACAGGTAAAGCTCGCGCTAAAATAAGACAATTACTCAAAAGTTTAACCGAAGGTGACGCTGTTATTCTCGGTAAGCGTCTGCTCAATCACGCCCTAGGTGAAACTAAGCTAGATTCAATTGCTCAAGAGCAAATTGACAAGGTCGTTAATGATACCAAGCACGATACTTTAGAGGAATTACTCGCCGATATCGGTCTTGGTAATGCCATGAGCATAGTGGTTGCCCAGCGCTTACTCGGTGATAAGGTTGAAACTCTAGAGCACAACGACTCCCATATGATGCCGATCCGTGGTGCCGAGGGAATGCTAGTGACCTTCGCCAACTGTTGTCGCCCCATCCCGGGTGATGCGGTTATTGCGCACGTTAGCCCAGGTAAAGGGTTAGTGGTACATATGGAAAGCTGTGCCAATATACGTGGTTATCAAGGCGAACCAGATAAGTATATTCCTGTGCAGTGGGATAACGCTGAAGGCGTTGAATTCCAAGCAAACTTACGTGTAGAAATAGTTAACCATCAAGGCGCACTTGCCAAGATCACCTCAATTGTTGCCGGTGAAGGTGCCAATATTCATAACTTGAGTACCGAAGAGCGTGACGGAAGAGTCTTCCTGATCAACCTGAGGATCGCGGTCAAGGACAGAATTCATCTTGCTAACGTGATGCGCCGTATCAGGGTCTTACCCGAAGTGCTACGAACGTCTCGTAACCGATAAACATCTTATCCAACTAGACTAATTAAAGAGAGCGTTATGGCAGAAAAAATCATCATAGCAACCGATAAAGCACCACAGGCGATCGGCACCTATTCTCAGGCTGTTAAAGTGGGTAGCACTGTATACCTTTCGGGTCAGATCCCACTTAACCCTGAAACGATGCAGATGGTAAGTGATGAATTTGACGCTCAGGTTGTTCAGGTTTTTGAAAACTTAACTGCTGTGTGTGAAGCTGCTGGCGGCTCTTTGAGTGATATAGTTAAACTCAATATCTTCATGACAGATCTGAGTAACTTTGCCACGGTCAACGAGATCATGGAGCGTTACTTCACTCAACCCTATCCAGCTCGTGCAGCCATCGGTGTTAAGCAACTCCCGAAAGACTCATTAGTTGAAATGGATGGAGTCATGGAGATTTAATCTCTATGACTTATCTATCAGGGCGCTTCGGCGCCCTTTTGTATTTTTATCTTTTAAGAAGATCCCCATGAGCCCAGAACGCTTTGCACGTATCAATGAGATGTTGGATAACCGTCAACCTGACCTTACTCTATGTTTAGACAAGGTTCATAAGACCAATAATATCGCTGCAGTTATCCGCACCGCTGATGCCGTAGGTATTCATCAGATCCACGCAGTTTGGCCAGATATAGAGATGCGTGTCTCTGGCAATACCGCCTCTGGTAGCCAACAGTGGGTAAAAACCATCAAACATTATCATATGGATGAGGCACAGCAGGCGTTTCGCACTCAAAATATGCAAATTCTAGCCACCAACTTCTCCGAAGATGCCGTCGATTTCAGAGAGATTGATTATACCCGTCCAACCGCCATCATCTTAGGCAATGAACGTGATGGTGTCAGCGCCGAAGGCATAGCGGCTGCCGATCAACATATCATTATCCCTATGATTGGCATGGTGCAGTCTCTCAATGTTTCAGTAGCATCGGCCCTCATCATGTACGAAGCCCAAAGACAGAGGCAGGCAGCTGGCATGTATGGCAAACGTAAACTCGATAATGACTATTGCCAGATAAAGCTCTTTGAACAAGGCCATCCGATTTACGCTAAAGCCTGTAAACGCAAGAATATTCCTTATCCCGCCATTGATGAACTCGGCCAAATCACCGCCGATGACCTTTGGTGGGAAAAAATGCGCGCACCAGATTATCATTCACTTGTCGGATAACAAGTTGCTGAAATATCTTTTATTGGTTCAATTGGCAGGTTTGGTATTTAGTTAGTTTGTTTGGTACCAAAGCTTCATGTTTACCTATCACCTGCCGTGGGCTTAAGTGCAAACACTTATATGGACCCATCCCGTTTGCAAGACATTTGATATCAATTTTGAGAAGAGTTCATTGCACCCATATATTCGGCCTGTTTATGAGGTTAACCTCTGGCCCTGATGGATATTTGCCTCTACTTTCCTTATCATCTGTACGGCTTCTTATAGAGCCTAAGTGTTTGTAAGGTTTTAAGTAGAGCAGTCTGACTGTCTCATCATCAAATCAAGTGTCGTAGCAACTTGCTGGTGTGTTTTTACACTAACTCGGTTCGTCTTACTGTAGGGCTAACTGCTACGCAAATGTCCTATATTCATCTTCCCTTGCAGCAATAGCCCAGGTCATTCTTGCAAGCTTGTTCGCTACTGCAACACAAGCTTTATTGAACCCCTTTCTTTCAGCCAAAGCGTATGCCCAGCGGCTCAGCTTATCTTGCTTCCCTCCGCAGTGCTGCAAGACCGCTCTTGCGCCGTGTATAAATAACGTTCGTAAATAGGCATTGCCTCTTTTACTTATCCCTAGCAGGTTATCAATACCGCCACTGCTATGTTGCTTTGGCACTAAGCCACACCAGGCTGAGAAGTGCCTACCATTGGTGAAGTCTTTTCCATCCCCTACGGCTGCGTAAAAAGCAGTAGAGGTGATAGGGCCTATACCTGGCGATGTCTCTATACGCTGGCAAACTGGGTTTGTATTTCTCTCTTCTACTATCTGCATATCACAGCTTTTTAGACGTTTCTCAATATCGCTAAACTCGTCATGCAACTGACGAAATATGTATCTTCCTTTCACTGTCAGCTCATTGTTTTCATCAGATAAAATGTCAGGAAACGCTTTTCTAAATGCCGCTTTGCTTTTCGCTATTACGATGCCGTATTCTGCCAGCATGCCTCTGACTTGGTTGACTAAAGCTGTAGACTGTTTGTTTAAACGCTGCCTCATTCGGTGAAGCATCTGTACATCCTGCTGTTCAACAGGCTTTGGTTGTACGAAGCGCATGTTCGGCCTTTGGGCAGCCTCAGCAATGGCAAGGGCATCGTTATAATCATTCTTATTCCCTTGTCGATAGGGAATGACAAATTGTGGCGCGATTAACTTCACTTGGTGCCCGAGTTTTTGAAACTCCCTAGCCCAATAGTTTGCGCTACCACAGGCCTCCATGACTATTAGGCATGGCTCTATCTTGGCAACAAAGCACATCACATCTTTTCGCCTGAGCATCTTCTTTTTTACTAGCTTGCCAGCCTGATTTACTGCAACAAAATGAAAAACAGACTTTGCGATATCTAAACCAATTGTAGTAATCTTCATAGTGGACCCGTCCTCTTTCTGATGAGTTTTAGCAACTACATCGTGGCCCATTGCGAGGCCGATTAAAAGGGGATGGGTCCATTCCATTATCTGTGACACGCCGCAAGCACAATCCCTGTGGGCTCTACCGTGACATCCATGTCACGGAAGGTCACAGCCGCGTTTACACCTGATTATTTATCTCTTCGATTGGGGTTTGACTAGCAGGTAAGTCGTTTCTGGACACAAATAAATCAGAGGTTAGCATCTAACTTGTGAGCTTTATTTTAGGAAAAGTGTGGCAATTGTATATTAGTTAACGCCGCATTGAGGTGTGGGCAAGCCACCACAAAACAAAACCACTGCGCCATAAACACAAAACCCAACGATTGAACGAAAAATGCCAAGCGTTGGGAATCACTCTTAAATGCTTTATTAGCATTCTATTATGTAACTAAGTGAGCTTTATATTCACGAGCCTTTTGCACTAGATCTAAATTGCTATATTTAGAGCTAGAGATAACAGGATATGTCGAATATACCAATTTGATGAACTCTTCGTAGTTCTTGTTTTTTGTAGCTTCAATCACAAAGTCAACTATTTGCTTTAGCCGGGGACTTAGTTCAATTGAACGAGTAACATCTCTAGATAATACAAATAATTGCTTATTACCTCCAAACATAGTGGTAGTTGTCGTTACCTGAATTTCAGAATCATCTTTTGCCATTTTGACAAAATCATCTACATACGGTCCGTAATGATGAAAGTGCCAAACCGTATTAGTTAACTGCGAGTCGTACTCTAGTGCCGACTTCCAGTCCGTAAGATACAACATCTTAGTTAGTCGTGATGCTGATAACTCATCTTTATATGGATAAGCCTGTAATATATACTTGATAATATTCATAATCACATTTTCCATTAAAAGCCCTCCGATGAAGCCATTTCTAAGCTAGGCATATGACTATCTAATGATTCTAGCAGATGGCACAAGTTTGCCATCTCTCTTGGTGTCATGGCATTTTTAATTCTAGATAGTTTTAAGCCTTCAGCCTTAATGGACTCAAAAACTAAAACAGCTACTGTTTCCGTTTGGCGATTTCGGATTCTAAACCCCTGTAATGCCCTACTTTTCATTTTTATATTATCTAGAGTCTCAGTATCAAAAGAAAATTCATCGATATTGTACTGTTTCCAGCTTACCAACTCTGTTTCAGGATCATGAGGGTTAACATCCTGAAAGTAGCCTGTCTGCCAAATTTTCTCGATACAACCAATGTTTCTAGGGTACAATCTGCTTGGCCGTGTCCTGTATAGCTCATTATCAGAGTGTCTACCAACACACAAAAACAAATCCATATCCAGTTTATACAAACTTATTCTCTCATTCGAAGAAAGCTCAAACTTAGAAAAGTAGTTATTAAAAATGTATCGACTAAATAACTCATAGCAATTAATAGCATTACTCTCATTTTTCTCTTGAAGTTGTTGCACATCCTCAAGTAATTGCTCATTTTCACCATTTATTCTACGATATGCACTCTTCAAAAGTGAACGTGTCTTATAACCACCCACACCACTCCAAATTGCACAAATTAGAGCGCTGATAAATAGTGCTGTGAACCAGTCATCTAATGGCCAGAACTCCAAAAGTTCAACTCGAATACTCGGTGAAATCTGGCGACGAACCATCTCTTGAATTTCAGTAGGTATACCAATATAACCAAACGCAATGACACTATAAATACTTGGAAACAGCCCCAGACTTAAGAATTTATACCACCATCGTTTGTAAGGAGGCATGTTTTGTAATGCAAGCTCCAATATCTTCCACCTTATTGATATTAATAATAATTACATACTAATAAGTATAACGTACGCTTAAATTTTACGGTAGCTATGAAAGCTAACGTCTTAGTATTTATGCGTTGCGCTGTTTGCAGAGCAAAACGCGCATGCACAATTAACAAACCTACTATTTAAGCCTTACTAAAGTAAAGCTATTGATTTATAAGCACTCTACCAGAGTGGTGTTGAATAAACGAGCACTAGAAATTGGAAAGTGAGCATTTATAATAATGTCTTATCTAAAGTAGTCAGCAACGGTCACTTATTGATTCGCCAAAGTAGGTCAGCTGACTTGTTACAAATCTATGCTGCTTATGGCCTGTAACTCATAAAGGTGCATAAGTGAACTACGGAACACTAGCCATAATTCACAATCGAAGAGATAAGTAACCAAGTGTAGGTGCGGCTGCGAGCTTCGATTTCAGGGTGAGGCTTCACTTAGTGGAGCTGTGGAGCTCTTCCAAACAAAGGGGTCGTAGCGAATTAGGTAGATCTCATTATTCAAAATTGTTTACAGGTAAGGTTAATTAAATAACCTTCTTTTGAATAACCAAGTGTAGGTGCGGCTGCGGACTTCGGCTTCATGGATGAAGCCGCAGAGCGTATAGGGATATATTCACAACGTGACGCAGAAGTAGCTGCACATGCCTCGCCGGCCAGGCGGTAGATTGCAATAAAGAGGCGACCTTCAAACTACTACCCAAGAACAAAGCAGCCAAATGAAACCCAAAATTACCGAGTATAGAAGTAACTACACATTCTCCCCGCTGGGAAGCGATAGATAACCATGAAGGGTCGACCTTCAAACAAACTACCCAATACCAACTCAGCCAGAAGCTAAAACCAGAAAATGTAATTAGCCTTCATTCAAAGGCTAGGCCGACTTTGTATCAATTTAGCTCACAGTTATTCAAAGAGTTTGTCTTAAATCACATTTTTCGCCATACTCAAAATGCGTAGCCAGACAGAGTGATACCAAAATAATAACCAACACCTCTCTGCTTGGACTGGAATTAACAATGACAATAATGGAATTACCAATGGAATCATCCACCAAAACTCCTGTTGAGATGTTAGCGCATTGGGTCGAAAAACAAGGTGATTCGACCTACCTTAGACAACCTATAAATGGTCAGTACAAAGACTTTACCTGGCGGGATGTTCAGCAAAAAATGCAACAGCTTGCCGGAGCACTACGACACTTAGGGCTTAACCCCGGAGATAAAGTTGCCGTGCTTTCAAAAAACTGCGCCGAGTGGTTTATTACCGATCTGGCCTTAATGCACGGTGGTTATATTAGTGTTCCAATCTATCCAACTGCCAACGCCGATACCATTCGTTATGTAATAGAACATAGCGAAGCCAAAGCTATCATTATCGGAAAGCTCGACTACTGGGCCGACCAAGAAGCTGGTGTGGGTGGTGATATTTTAAGACTCGCCATGCCCTACGACACTATGCCTGCACAATATAAGTGGGACAGTCTACTCAAACTTGGCGAGCCCCTTGTCGATGCACCATTTGCCGAACCTGATCAGGTGATGACCCTAATCTATACCTCTGGCTCAACGGGTAAGCCAAAAGGTGCTATTCAAACGTTTTCCAGCTATGCCTGGACGTGTAAAGCCGTGGTCAGAGATCTGAAAACAGGTGTTGATGACAGACTTATCTCTTACCTGCCTCTGGCACACATTACCGAGCGTGTGGCGATGGAAGGATCCTCATTCTACTCAGGGAGTTGCGTGGCCTTTGTTGAGAGTTTAGATAGCTTTGTGGAAGATGTTAAACGAGCAAGGCCAACCATATTCTTCTCAGTACCTAGGCTCTGGAGCCTGTTCCAGCAAAATATTATTGCTAAAATTGGCCATAGTAAACTTAACTTTCTGCTTAAGATCCCTATTGTTAACGGTATTATCAAGAAGAAAATACATGCAGGTCTTGGCCTCGAGCATTGCCACCTGCTTGGCTCTGGCTCAGCCCCCATTCCTCCGTCGCTCATTAGCTGGTATCACGATATTGGTCTCAATATCAGTGAAGCTTGGGGGATGACAGAAAACAGCGCCTACTCCATCATCAACTATCCCTTCGATGCCAGTAAAATTGGCACTGTCGGCCGTGCAATTGAAGGCTGTGAAATCAAGCAAACCGACAGCGGTGAGCTCTTGGTAAAAAGCCCAGGATTGATGACAGGTTATTACAAGCAAGATGAGATGACCGCAGCCTCATTCGATGAAGAAGGTTACTTCCGTACCGGCGATCTTTGCTCTATCGATAGTGATGGCTGCGTTTCAATTACCGGACGAGTAAAAGACAACTTTAAAACCTCGAAAGGTAAATATGTTGCACCGGTACCCATAGAGAGAAAACTGGCCCAAGACCCTCACATTGAACTTCTCTGTGTTATCGGTTCAGGCTTGCCTCATCCTATCGCATTGGTACAACTGTCAGAAGGCGCAACACTGCAACCAAGAGAAGAGGTCCGTAGCTCGCTTAAAGCCACGCTCGACAGTATCAACCCAAACCTAGAATCACATGAAACAATCGATGCAATTATAGTCGTCAAAGAGGCTTGGGATGTCGATAACGATGTACTAACGCCAACATTGAAAATTAAACGCCATGTACTGGAACAGAGGTTTAGCGAAAAAGTCGATGGGATCCGTGGCGGAAAGATCCGCTGGGAAGAAGAGATAGATTAATTGGTATCATTCAATCATTGAAAGCACGCATTATGCGTGCTTTTTTGTATCGACAAAAAAGCTGGAATATAAAATATATTTAATGACACAAAATGATATGTTTATTGCCTTATAGTGAAAAATCCTTAAGCTGGCCAATCGAAAATCACATAGGAAAAACGAAAGATCATGTTAATTGCCCTCTCAATCTTAGGTGGCTTTATTATTCTCACCTTAGGCGCAGAAGCCTTAGTTCGTGGTGCCAGCGCTATCGCTCTTAGACTAGGTATTACACCACTCATTATCGGTCTCACCATTGTCGCCTTCGGCACCAGTGCACCAGAGTTAGCCGTGAGCTTGAAATCAGCCCTAGCGGGTAACAGTGGCATAGCACTAGGTAATGTCATCGGCTCAAACATTGCCAATATTGGCCTGATCTTAGCGATCACAGCCCTTATCCGCCCCATTCAAGTTAAATCACAAATGGTTAAACGTGACATCCCCATCATGATCGCGGCCTCCATGCTTTTTTGGGGCTTATTGCTCGATGGCGATCTCAGCTTTTGGGATGGCGCCCTACTCAGCAGTTTACTCGTTGGCTACCTAAGCTTTAGCTATATCAGCTCTAGAAACAGTGGTGAAAGTGAAGCGCTAGATGATAGCCCGCAAAAACCTATGCTTTCTGTGTTGTTTATTATCATAGGAATAAGCATGCTCGTCGGCGGCGGAATACTATTTGTCGATGGCGCGGTCGACTTGGCTAAGACTTTTGGCATCAGCGAAGTCGTGATCGGTTTAACGATTGTTGCCATAGGCACTAGTATGCCTGAGTTGGTCACTTCGGTTGTTGCAGCCCGTAAAGGCGAGAGTGATATTGCTATCGGTAACATCGTCGGATCGAACCTGTTTAATATCTTAGGTATCTTAGGTGTCACCGCATTGATTCACCCTATTGCTGCAGCGGGTATTCAAAACTTCGATTTTATGGTCATGCTGGCACTGGCAGTATTGGTGCTGCCTTTTGCCTGGAGTGGATTTAGAATTGGTCGTCGAGAAGGGGCCATTCTTTTACTCGGTTATCTAAGCTACATAGGCTATCTAGTCTCTCACGCCACTGCCTAGCCCTAACTCCCTAAACAACAGATGAGATCTTGGTGACATTTGTCATCATGATCTCATGACCTTTGTGCCTGCAAGTTTCCTGCAATCTCTTTGATACTAGTCCTGTACCCAAACAGGGGCTTTATGCATTATCAAGGAGAACAAGATGAAAAAATTCTTATTAGGCAGTCTTAGCAGCGTGCTAGTACTCTGTAGCCAAATGGCTATGGCCAACGATATCGAACAGATCGATGCCGCTGCTAACACGATGAATTTAGAACAGCTACAAACCTTAAGTCAGCAGGGCCAAGATTACGCTCAAGCTTATGCCTATTACCGTCTAGCCATTAGTGCCAATGTGCTTAGCCAGCCAACGCTTGCCAATAGTGCATTAAGCCATGCTCAATCAGGTCTTGAAGCCTTAAACCGAGTGTCATCCAATGCTGACAATCTTGCCCTGCTTGCCTCCGTTTACGGCATGCAGATTGCTCTAGATCCAGCAAAAGTGAGTATCTACGGCTCTAAAGTCGGTTTAACGCTGACTGAAGCTAAAACTCTCGAACCCAATAATCCCAGAGTCGTTCTTATTCAAGCCATATCAGCTTTTAATACACCTTCCGCTTATGGTGGAGGCATGCAAAAAACAATTATGTTAAGTAATATGGCTATTGATCTGTTTGCAGAACCTTGCGATAACATCTGTTGGGGCCACGCAGAAGCGTACACTTGGCGAGGACTAGCGAAACAGAATAGTGGCGACAAACAGGGAGCACTTGATGATTGGCAGCAAGCGATTAATGTACAAACGGATTACGGCTGGGCTCACTTCCTGCTTAAACAGAATAGAGAAGTAAGCCAATAGTTAGAGATAAGGCCGTTTTGTACCACACTCACCGGCCTTAGCGAGGAGGAAACCTTATGCATAACATTAATATCGCCACCGATACCAAACAGCGCAGTACTGAAGATAAACTTGCCTGGATATATTTGGTCAACCTAGTCTTCTATCTGATCCCACTATTTATCAATGATAAATCTGCATGGGAAATCGTATTAGCGCTATTAACTCTTATCCCATTTATCTACTGCTATTTCTGGGCATATCGCAGCCCCAGCGATAAAGCCATTTACCCTATATTAGCCATGATAATGTTGGGCATTGCGATCACACCGATCAACACAGGTTCACTGTCACTGTTCACCTTCGCGGGCTTTTTTATTGGCTTCTATTATCCGCTCAGAAGTGCATTTATCAGCCTACTAGGGTTTGTAGCTCTCCTTGCAACACTCACTTTTTTACTTGGCATCAATCACTATTATTTTATCGTCTACGGCGGATTACTCATCGGGGGAGTCGGCTTATTTGGTGTTGCAGAAAGGAAACGTGTCGAAGCTAAATGTCGTGAGCAGCAGAGTAAGGCCGAAATTAGCCAGCTGGCGACCATGCTGGAACGCGAAAGAATCGCAAGAGATCTCCATGACATCATGGGACACAACCTTTCCAGCATATCTCTAAAAGCTGAGTTAGCCGAAAAATTGCTAGATAAAAATCACTACGAACAGGCCAAAGAACAGTTAAAGGAACTCAACGCGATTGCCAGAGAGAGTTTAAGCCAGGTACGCGAAACCGTCTCGGGTTATAAACATAAAGGCCTCGCATCCAGTGTCATGTCCCTGTGCCAAACTTTGCGTGATAAAGGTGTAAGTGTGAGCCTAGAAGGTAATATTCCACAGCTTGGGCCTGAATTAGAAACCCATGTCATCTTAAGTCTCACAGAGCTGTGCAATAATATTCTTCGCCATAGCCAGGCCGATCACTGCAGCCTTATCTTTGGTGAGTCTGCAGATGAGATAAGCATTTCCATCACAGATAACGGACAGATAACACACATCATTGAAGGTAATGGTTTAAAAGGGATACGGGAACGCTTGAAAGCGTTCCAGGGTAAGCTAGATTATGTGGTGGATCAGCAATGTCGATTCACCATTACGTTTCCGGCACAAGAGTCATAACCAAAGGTTAATCCAGGATGAAGATATTACTAGCAGAAGATCAAGCTATGGTCAGAGGCGCACTAGCAGCACTTTTGAGCTTAGATGGCGAGTTTGAAGTCACCCAAGCCAGCGATGGGAATGAAGCACTATCTCTGTTAAAAGCCAATAGCTACGATCTTCTGCTAACCGATATTGAAATGCCGGGCCTGACAGGATTAGAGCTTGCCAAATGGTGCCAACAACACGCTTCTATCAAGGTAATTATTCTCACCACATTTGGCAGAGCTGGCTATATTAAGCGTGCTATTGAGTCGGGCGCTGGCGGATTCTTGCTCAAAGACGCACCTTCCGACAGTCTTATTAAAGCCATACACCAAGTCATGTCGGGGAAGCGAGTTATCGACCCAGAGCTGGCAATTATGGCCATAGGTGATGAAGTAGATCCTCTTAACGATAAAGAGCGCCGTGCTCTTCGCTTAGCTGGAGACGGAAAATCTACCGCAGAGATAGCCACCAGCCTGTTCATTGCTGAAGGTACGGTACGAAATTATTTATCTGAAGCCATAAGCAAGCTTAACGCTACCAACCGAATAGACGCGGCACGTATCGCTAAACAGAAGGGCTGGCTTTAACTTTGATATATAGCAATCACCCAGCAAGATTGCCATCACTGAATTATCTGATAGTATATGTATATAAATACAGTGTTTGAGTGTTTAGCTTAAATAACACTCAGCAATAAAATGGTACCGGGCGTGAAGAGACTCGATCTAGTTCCTGTCACAGAACTGAAAGGCGTAGCTAAAAAAATGGCCGAACGCCTGGCTAAGCTCGGCATCAATACTGTGCAAGACCTGCTTTTTCATCTGCCTTTAAGGTATGAAGATCGCACTCAGATTTTTCCGATCGCCTCACTCTACCCTGGTAGTTACGGCACGATAGAAGCGACAATTCAATCGAGTCAAATCATACAGGGTCGCAAACGTATGATGACCTGTACCGTAAGAGACGACACGGGTTATTTAACCCTAAGGTTTTTTAATTTCTCCGTGGCGCAGAAAAATGGCTTAGTCAATGGTGCAACCATCAGAGCCTATGGTGAAATTAGACGTGGTAAGCACCAGGCAGAAATCATCCATCCGGAATATAAGCTGATCCATGATGACTCAGATATGGTGATGAGTGATACCCTCACACCTGTATACCCTACAACCGAAGGGTTAAAACAGGCAAGCTGGATCAAACTGACAGAGCAAGCCTTAACCATGCTCGACAATGGCGGATTACAGGAATTACTGCCGCCTCAACTCCAGCCGAGTAATATGAGTCTCAAGCAGGCATTAGACTTACTCCACAGGCCTAATAATCAAGTGTCACAGTTCGATCTTGAACAAGGTCATCACCCGGCTCAACAACGCCTGATCCAGGAAGAACTTCTAGCCCATAACTTGAGTATGCTCAAACTGCGTCAACGCAGCAATCGCGATCATGCAGTTCCTATGGCTGCAACAGGTAAGCTACTCAATCCATTTTTAAGCGCTTTACCCTTCAAACCCACGGGCGCACAGCAAAGAGTCGGCGCTGATATTTGTGCCGATCTAGAAAAAAACTCCCCCATGATGCGTTTAGTTCAGGGAGATGTAGGCTCAGGAAAAACCTTAGTGGCAGCACTCGCAGCACTGCAGGCCATCGAAAACGGTTACCAAGTTGCCATGATGGCTCCGACTGAATTGTTAGCCGAGCAACACGCCGAGAACTTCGCTCTCTGGTTCGAGCCTTTAGGGTTAAAAGTCGGCTGGCTAGCCGGTAAAATAAAGGGCAAGGCCAGAGCACAGTCTTTGCAAGATATTGAGTCTGGTGAGGCTAATATCGTTATCGGCACCCATGCCATATTCCAAGAACAAGTTGTCTTCAACAATCTTGCCCTGATCATTATCGATGAACAACATAGATTCGGCGTTCATCAGAGACTTGGCTTACGAGAAAAAGGCATCAGCCAAGGATTTCATCCGCATCAGTTAATCATGACGGCTACCCCCATTCCTCGCACATTAGCCATGACAGCCTATGCCGATCTAGATACCTCAGTGATTGATGAGCTGCCACCAGGGCGAACTCCAGTGACCACGGTAGCAGTGGCCGATACCAAGCGAAATCAACTCATCGAAAGAGTCCGTCATGCGGCCACCACAGATAACCGGCAAACCTACTGGGTCTGTACCTTAGTCGAAGAGTCTGAGGTTCTCGAGTGCCAAGCAGCTGAAGATACGGCTGCGGAGCTAACTCTGGCACTACCTGAGCTAAAAATTGGACTGGTCCATGGCCGTATGAAGTCCGCAGAAAAACAGGCCATAATGGCCAAATTTAAGTCCGGCGAACTCAATTTATTGGTCGCGACCACTGTGATTGAAGTTGGCGTAGATGTACCCAATGCCAGCCTAATGATCATCGAAAATCCCGAACGTTTAGGTTTAGCACAACTGCACCAACTCAGAGGTCGAGTTGGCCGTGGCGCTATCGCCAGTCATTGTGTACTTATGTATAAATCACCACTGTCTGCCACCGCAACCAAAAGGCTTGGTGTGCTCAGAGAGAGTAATGATGGTTTTATTATCGCTCAGAAAGATCTAGAAATTCGTGGACCAGGCGAAGTACTCGGCACTAAGCAAACTGGCATTGCCGACATGAAGATTGCCGACTTAGTCAGAGACCAAGCACTGATCCCACATATTCAGAAACTGGCCGTCCACATCATGGAGCAGGTACCGGATAACGTCGACAGTATCGTTCAGCGCTGGCTAGGGGATAGAGAACAATTCGTTCAAGCTTAACCTAGAGTAACGAGTCCGTTAATTGTTCTTGAATTAATTATTCTTTAATTCGGTCAACTTCTCTAGACATGGCCGTTAATTTTTGCAAAATGGAGAGGTCCTCTTTTTGGCGTAATGCCTAAAATAGTCACTTCCTGTTACCGAGTCGTATTTATAAAGGGTATTACATGCAAGTCAACCAAGAAGATAGAATCGCACCGCAAGAGAAGTCAGCTAATACTAATACCTTAGCAATCGTTGCCGTTGCAGTTGCCGCACTCATTGCTGGTGGCGCGTATTACTACTTAAACAGCGACGAACCGACCCCAATTCCAGAGCCACTTCCGCTACAAATACCTGAAATGACTCCCGATGAGCCCATTGAGATTATCGCCGCTATTCCAGAACCTGAAATAGTTGAAGTTACCCAAGCAGAAGTGGTTGAAATTGACCCCTTACCTCAGGTCGAACCTTTACCTAGCTTAAGCGAAAGCGATGGCTACGTGCATAACAAAACAGTGGTCATGGCCGACGGCATGAAGATTGAACCTCTGTTAGTCGAGGAGAACCTGGTGAGACACTTTGTTGTCTTTATCGATAACCTGGCTCAAGGCGAGTTAGCCAGAAAGGTTAGCCCGCTCAAAGCACCTAATCGTAGCTTTACCGTTTCTGATATCACCAACAAAACTTATCTAAATCCAGATAGTTACCATAGATATGATCTCTATGCTGATTTTATTACCCATTTAGATGAGCAACAGCTCGCGGCAACTTATAAAGATCTGACTCCTCTTTTAGCTGAGGCCTTTGAAGAATTAGGTTATAGCAAAATAAGCTTTAATGAACGTATGCTAGAAGCTATTGACGTCATGCTAGCTGCGCCAATTATAGAGCAACCAATCGAATTAGACGGGATCAGTGTTAACTATCAGTTTGTCGACCCTCAGCTAGAGGCTTTGCCTAATGCGCAAAAACTACTGGTTCGCATGGGCCCTGAAAACACCAAGAAAGTTAAGGCTGCGCTACGTAAACTGAAGAAGCATCTAGATAACTAAAGCGCGCTCAATTAACCCAAATACCCGTAGTATCGTACTACGGGTGACCCACACCAATACTACACAGCTGCATACATAGCCGTAACAGCTGTATCTCAAAACACTTCATCATCTGAGTTATTCTAGTGTAGAATAAGCAAAATTGGCGAGCTAGCTACTGGTCAGAGAATCTTGATATTTAAACTTCTCTTTCACAGCTAAATTTTCAGCATTTGTAATTAAAACACAAACTTAGAATAGTGTCAGAGGCAGTTTAAAGTGCAGTTAAAATTTAGCATTTGTTCATGGGGAGCTTGGTCTCCTCAATATCAACAGAGTCAAGATTGGCAACAATGGAAAGATAATTCTCTAAGCCAACATACAGACCTGCCTGATGCCCCCAAACTAGCCCAAATTCCAGCGATGAAAAGAAGGCGCTTTAGTCGTCTGACAAAAATGCAGCTCGAAGCAGCTTTCCAAACCGATGCGCCTCAATCATGCCGGACAATATTCTCATCGAGACACGGAGAGCTAGAGCGAACTTTAGGCCTGCTCGACAACATTGTCACTCAAGAGCCATTGTCGCCAATCGCGTTCAGTCAATCGGTACACAATACCGCGAGTGGTATTTATAGCATTCTCAAGGAAAATAGAGCTGCATCAACCTCTATTGCTGCAGGTGAAGAAAGCCTGCCACAGGCTCTATTCGAGGCATTTGCCCAACTGACAGACGATCCTTCACCGCTATTATTAGTGTTTGCCGATCAGCCAGTACCTGGAGTTTATTCACAATTTGTCGAGGAACCCGAACTGCCATTATCCATGGCCTTCTTGCTGACTCTTGTCGATAACCAAAGCCCAGCGCCTGAATTAGTCATAACACCAGCCCGCGAACAGGCCAAGATAAGTTATGGCCAATTGTTACATAGCTTAGCCAATAAAAAGTCATTAGCCGGAGACATGTGCAATTTCCACTGGGAAGTTCGCTTTGACTGATACAGCAGTAAAGTTAACAGGCGCTGCCTATATTCCCCGATGGATCGGAGGCGTTAGCTGCTATATCACCTTTGGGATCGGTGGTTTACTGAGTTCATTAACCATATTACCTCTGCTGAGGTTTTGGCCTGGGACTGAATTAGCACGTATTCGTCGAGTACAAAAAGCCGTGCACATTATGTTTCGTGGTTTTGTCCATATGCTAACTTGGACGGGTGTTATCAAGCTCAACCCCATAGAGACTGAACGACTAAGTTCAGCCAAGGGTCTAGTTGTGATTGCTAACCACCCAACACTTGTCGATGTCGTCGTGTTAATCAGCCTAATGCCCAACGCAGGCTGTATAGTGAAGCAAGGAATATGGCGTAATCCATTTATGCGTGGCGTGGTCGCTTGCGCTGGGTATATTCCTAATCGAGGTGCAGAGCTATTACTCGAAGATTGCAAACAGGTGTTAGAAAGTGGCACCAACTTGATTATTTTCCCCGAGGGGACTCGCACAGTTTTAGGCACCTGCATCAATGATTTTGCGCGAGGCGCCGCCAATATTGCACTAAGAACCAAGACAGACTTATTGCCTGTGGTTCTTCGTACCAATGCACCCGGCTTGAGCAAGCAACAAGCCTGGTATGAAATACCCCGTCGCACCATAGGGATGCGAGTCGAAGTAGGCGAAACCATCAGGCATATCAGGTATGATGCTAACGTCGGTGGCGATGCCAAAATGGCACGTCAGCTTACACGGGATCTGGAAGATTACTTTAAAACGAACTTAAAAAAATGATGAAACTACATAACGAAATAAAACAATTGATTATAGATTGCCTCGATCTCGAAGATGTCACTATCGATGATATTGACACTGATGCAGCACTTTTTGGTGAAGGTTTAGGCTTAGACTCTATCGATGCTCTTGAGCTTGGCTTAGCAATTAAAAAGCAGTTCGATGTCAAAATAGAAGCGAACTCTGATGCCACGAAAGCACACTTTTATAGCGTGGCGAGTCTAGCCAGCTTTATTGAATCACAGCGAGCTTAGGAGAAATTATGCAAAGCCGTGAAGACATTCTTGAAGCACTAACGCAAATTTTAGTCGATGAATTTGAGATCGATGCAGAGGATATTTCACCAGAAGCCTCTCTTTATCAAGAATTGGATTTAGACAGCATTGATGCCGTGGACTTAGTCATTAAGCTACAACAGATGACTGGCAAAAAAATAAAGCCTGAAGAATTTAAAACCGTACGCACAGTAGATGATGTCGTTACGGCTATCGAAGGGCTCGTTAAAGAGTAATGCGGTTATTCTTGCAAATAGTGACCAGTTTACTGCTGCTAGGTTACCCTTTAGCTGTTTATTTTGGGCTAAACTATTTGCCAGCTGGCACCATAGCTATGGTGCTTTGCTTTATCTTAATCTTGCGGTTATTGATTCAAAAACAGCAAGTCAAAGCCATGATATTACCTATCATAGTTGGGATTGGCCTAACAGCAGCAAGCTTCATAGCAAAGCAGCATGATTGGCTACTTTATTACCCTGTGGTTATTAACTTAAGTATGCTGATCCTCTTCGCTTACTCGCTTAAGTTAGGCCCAAGCATGATAGAAAAATTAGCCAGGTTAAAAGAACCTAACTTGCCTGACGAAGCGATACCTTATTTAAAAAAAGTCACCCTTATCTGGTGTGGCTTATTTGTGTTCAATGGCTCTGTCGCCTTATACACAGCAAATTTTTCCTCCCTGGAAATATGGACTCTGTATAACGGCCTTATTGCCTATCTACTTATCGGGTCGCTACTGGGTGGCGAGTGGTTGTATAGAACTATTTGGTTAAAGAAATCATGACAGAGTTACTAAAATCTTGGTTATCCAAGGGGCCATCGAGCCAACAACTGATCAGTTTTGACCATCATGATATTGTCACTGGTGGCGTGTTTACCTCTCAGGTTGCTCATATCCATGAGCAGCTAAGTCAATCATCATCTCAGCGTTGGTTGCTCGCCTGTGAAGCTAGCGATCTGTTTGCTGTCGGCCTATGCGCCGCACTATTAGCTGGCAAGCAGGTCATATTACCCGCCAATACTCAGCCCGGCAGCCTAAGTGAACTGAATAATGAGTTTGATGGTGTACTTTCCGATGTAGCACTGTGTGAAGATAAAGCTTTTGTCATGCTGAAAAAGGAGTTTCCCAGCTCCAAGTATGAGTGGCCAAGCCTAGATAAATTAGGCAAGTTGGTCTTATTTACTTCCGGCAGCAGCGGTCAACCCAAAGCGGTTTACAAAACGATTAAACAACTCGATACAGAAGTCAGCATTCTTGAGCAAACGTTTGCCGCACACCTGCCACACTGCAGCGTGATCTCAACCGTCTCTCACCAGCATATCTATGGCTTGCTATTCAAAATTCTTTGGCCACTGGCTGCCAGTCGTCCGTTTCTTAGCGATATCGTGGAATATCCCGAGACTTTAACTTACTACACCAGCCTTTTTCCTAACCTGTGCTTAATCAGTAGTCCGGCGCAGCTATCTCGTCTACCCGAGGCATTGGATCATGAGCAGATGATGAGATCGCCAAGTCTAGTCTTTAGTTCGGGGGGGCCATTAAGTTTTGAGGCCGCCCAAGGCATAACTCACTGCTATGGTCACCCTCCGATTGAAGTTTTTGGTAGTACGGAAACTGGTGGTATAGCCTATCGACGTCAGACTCAAACCGATCAACCTTGGCAAGCATTCAGTAATATACAGATCTCTCAAGATCCTAAAGATGGTGCATTAACACTACAGTCTCCTTACTTAGAAGATGATAACTGGCTCAGATGTGAAGACAAAATTGAGCTTATCGAACCCGGTATTTTCCATTTAGCGGGACGCTTAGATCGCATCATTAAGATCGAAGAGAAACGCGTATCGCTATTGCAGATGGAAAGCCTGCTTGAGGGACATCCCCTAGTCAGTCAATCTGCTCTCGTTATGCTGACAGAGCCCAGAGTTCAACTCGGGGCCATCATAGTGCTATCGGCTCAAGGTCAGGCCCATTTAGAAGCTGAGGGTAAGTTGAGTCTCAACAATGTGCTTAAAGCGCACCTGTTAACTCAATTTGAACGGGTCACCCTGCCAAGACGCTGGCGTTATCCTGACTGTCTACCGGTCAACAGCCAAGGTAAACGGGTGTTGGCACAACTCACTGAGTTATTCGATCATGATTAAATCTAGTCTTCCCCAAATTCTGTCTACGACATTAAGTGGTGAAAGCGTACAACACCGACTCAAGATCGCTGCTGATTTGCCATTTTTTAAAGGCCACTTTCCAGAGCAAGCCGTATTACCTGGTGTCACTCAGCTTGACTGGGCGATTCGTTTAGGTTGTCAGCATTTTGGCTATACACAGGATGTTGCAACGTTAGAGGTGCTCAAATTTCAGCAATTGATGCTGCCAGACTCTGAAGTCACTTTAGAGATCAGTGAAAATAAGGCTAAGACTAAGTTGATTTTCAGCTATTTCGACGATGAAAAACGCTTTGCTTCCGGCCGTATTGTGCTTAACTCTACAGATAAAATCGAGAACAGCTGATGCAAGTTGCATTAGTTATCCCCAATTACAATCATGTTGTCGCCATCGAGGAAACCCTCGAGAAGCTGGCACATCTGCAGTTGCAATGCTATTTAGTCAACGATGGCAGTAATGATGAAACCCGCTATATGCTTACTGCGTTAGCGAGTAAATACTCCTGGGTCACCCTGTTGCACCACCCATTCAATCGGGGCAAAGGCGCAGCAGTAACAACTGGCTTAAGAGCCGCCTACCGAGATGGCTACACTCATGCGCTACAAGTTGATGCCGATGGGCAGCACAACTTAGACGATATACCCGCGATGCTGGAAAAAGCAGAAACAGCTCCTGAGGCACTCATATCAGGTCTGCCTCAGTATGATGAGTCAGTGCCTAAGAGTCGTTACTACGCACGTTACCTCACCCATTTCTGGGTCTGGGTCGAAACCTTAAGTTTCGACATTCAAGACTCTATGTGCGGCTTTCGAGTCTACCCGCTCGCAGCAACAGAGAAGCTATTTCTTTCTTGCGCCTTAGGTGAACGCATGGATTTCGATATCGAAATCTTAGTCCGTTTGCACTGGCAAGGCGTACCTGTGCTCCACCTGCCGACTCAAGTCATCTACCCCGAAGATGGGATCAGCCATTTTCAGGGCTTATGGGATAACATACGAATTTCAAGCATGCATACCCGTCTCTTCTTCGGCATGCTGAAGCGACTTCCAGGGAAACTCTACAAAAAATGTCTATCTGAAGACTCAGATTCACATTGGTCAGGTATGGCTGAACGAGGTAACTATTGGGGAATTAAATTTCTCGCAGCTAGCTACAAGCTAGGTGGTCATTGGCTCTGCCGTCTTATTATGTATCCCGTTATCCTGTATTTCTTCCTGACCGGACGAACCGCAAGAGAGGCATCGAAGGGTTTTCTCACGAAAGTAAAAGCCTTCGATCCACAACAAACTCAACTTCAGGGTGATATTAGCTGGCGTCATAGCCTTAAGCATTTCTTCGCTTTCGGCAATGCAGCCCTAGATCGCATCGATGCCTGGTGCGACAGAATTCAGCTCAGCCAAGTTGATTTCCCCAATCGAGCACAGCTTGCCGATCAACTCGAAGCTGGACAAGGGGCGGTATTACTCGCTTCCCACTTAGGCAACCTCGAACTTTGTCGAGCGATCTCTATTCACCAAAAAAAGGTGAAAGTTAACGTGATGGTAATGACCGAAAATGCCGAAAACTTCAATCGAGTACTGAAACAACTCAATCCAGACAGCTCAATAAACCTTATCCAGGTCTCCGAATTAGGTCCGACAACCTCTATGTTGTTGCAACAGAAAGTAGAGGATGGTGAGCTAGTGGTTATCGCCGCAGATAGAACCTCATCAAATACTCAAGGTAGAGTGATTTACGCCCCTTTTATGGGTGAGCCGGCGCCATTTCCTCAAGGCCCTTTCATTCTTGCAGGCTTACTCGACTGCCCTGTATATCTGATGTTCTGCCTGCGCGAGCAAGGCCGCTACGTGGTCCATTTAGAAGAATTTTCAAACACGTTAAAAGGCCCAAGAAAAGGCCGCATGCAAAGGCTCGAAGAAGCCGTGAACAACTACAGCGCACGACTCGAATATTTTGCACGGCGTGAACCCTTGCAATGGTTTAATTTTTTTGATTTTTGGCGCAACGATGACGATATTCATCGCGCCAACTCTCAGGGTAAAGATAGGACAGATAAATAGATGACTCAGAATAATCAATCAAAGCCAGCGGACATGATTGTTCAATTTGGTCACAGGGCCTTAACCCTGGAAGATGTGGTGGCTGTAGCCAAAGGCGCCAAAGCAAAACTTAAAGACACGAGTGACTACCAGACCTATATTCAAAAAGGGGCTCGCTTTATCGACAGCCTCCTTAAAGAAGAAGGTGTGGTTTATGGTGTCACCACAGGTTATGGCGATTCATGTACCGTCACCGTAGGACTCGATCTTGTCCATGAGCTGCCGTTACATTTATTACGTTTTCATGGTTGTGGTCTAGGTGAAATATTTAGCCCTGTTCAAGCCAGAGCCGTTATGGCATGCCGTCTCAGCTCATTAGCCGTAGGGAAATCTGGCGTCAGTTACGAGTTACTGCAACGCATAGAGACCTTGCTTAATCTCGATATTGTACCTGTGATCCCAGAAGAGGGCTCAGTGGGTGCCAGTGGCGATCTGACCCCGCTTTCATATCTGGCAGCGGTACTTGTGGGTGAACGAGATGTGTTCTATCAAGGTAAACGCCAAGCCACTGCTGATGTATATGCACAACTCAACATCACTCCATTACAGTTGCGCCCTAAAGAGGGCTTAGCACTCATGAATGGCACCGCGGTTATGACTGCTCTTGCCTGCCTTGCATACGACCGCGCTCAATACTTGAGTCGTCTGGCTAGCCGCCTCACCGCGATGGCGTCATTAACGCTGAAAGGTAACTCGAATCATTTTGACGATATCTTATTTGCTGCCAAGCCGCATCCTGGACAAAACCAAATTGCCGCTTGGATCCGTGAAGACTTAAATCATTATGAACATCCGCGTAATTCGGACAGACTGCAAGACAGATACTCCATTCGCTGCGCACCACATATCATAGGTGTCATGCAGGATGCCCTGCCCTTTATGCGACAGTTTATCGAAACCGAGCTCAATAGCGCTAATGACAACCCCATTGTCGATGCAGAAGGTGAACACATACTCCATGGTGGTCATTTCTATGGCGGACATATCGCCTTCGTGATGGATTCGATGAAAAATACCGTGGCAAATATTGCCGACTTGATCGATCGTCAAATGGCACTGGTCATGGATCCTAAGTTCAACAACGGCCTCCCGGCTAACTTATCGGCTTCAACGGGTGAAAGGTGCGCCATCAACCACGGCTTTAAAGCAGTACAGATAGGTGTATCGGCATGGACTGCTGAAGCGTTAAAAAACACCATGCCAGCCAGCGTGTTCTCTCGCTCTACTGAATGTCACAATCAAGACAAGGTCAGCATGGGAACCATAGCTGCGCGAGATTGCATGCGGGTACTACAGCTCACAGAGCAAGTTGCTGCAGCAGCGCTATTAGCCATGACTCAAGGGATCAATCTGCGCATATTGCAAGATGAACTGTGCCAATCCTCACTCACGCCTTCCGTGGCCAAGACCTTAGAGCAAGTCAAAGCAGACTTTGAGTTATTAACTGAAGATCGACCACTGGAATCTGCTCTCAGACAAACCGTCGATAAAATTCAAGCCGGTCTTTGGGAAGTGTGTTCATGAGTAAGGCCATATTATCCACTGAAATAGAGATACTTATCCCTTTTCATGATGTTGATTCTATGGGAATAACCTGGCACGGAAACTACTTACGCTATTTCGAAATAGCCAGGTGCCAGCTGCTCGACCAAATTGAATACGGTTACCGTGAAATGCAAGATTCTGGCTATTCATGGCCTATCGTCGATCTGCAGATCAAATATGTACAGCCCAGTACTTTCGACCAAAAGGTCAAGGTGATCGCGTCTCTAGTTGAGTGGGAAAATCGCATAAAGATCAACTACCAAGTCAGAGATCTAGCCAGCAATAAACGCTTAACCAAGGGCTATACTATTCAGGCTGCAGTCGATGCAGTAAAGAATGAGATGTGCTTCGTGACGCCTGATATTTTCAGACAGAAGCTCGCTCACCTGCTCCCGGTCACAAAAGATCAAACACCTGGAGTCGGCTAATGAAAAGAAGCTTCAGATCTTACCTCAAAATAACTAAAGTAAAATTTTTGCTGCAGTCACTATTGCTGACCTTTATGAGTCATAGTTTAGCATTGGCCGAAATACCGACACAAACAGCTAATTTTGAGGCCTTATTTCAATCTGAAGTGAACAATCATCAGATAAAGCCTATCTCCGATAGACTGGAACTTGGTGAACATGCCAGAGGCAAGTTTACTCAATACCGCCAGCTCAAAGTACTTAAGAAACCCTTAGTCAGCCACGGCAGCTTTATTTTTGATGCGCAGCTTGGACTTGCATGGAAACAGGAACGCCCTTTCAAGTCGACATTAATTTTAAAAGATAATGAGTTAATTCAAATTGATAGTTCTGGTGAACTGCATGTATCGAAAGCCAGTGACAATCGAGGTGCTGGCGCACTGGCTCAGACTTTACCGCTCTTACTTAAGGCGCTGTTAAGTGGTGAACTGGAAACACTGGATAAGCATTTTCACTTCTATTTGCTAGCGAGCTCGGCCAACGCACCTTGGATGATTGGCCTGAAGCCTAAAGATCCTTTACTGCTCAAGGCTATTCCTCAGCTAGTGTTAGAAGGTGATGAACAGGTTACAGCCTTAACACTACTCAGCACCAATGGTGACAGTAGCAAAATAGAGTTTGAAGAGATCGATAATCAAGCCCTTTCTATCGAGGAGCAGCAACAGCTGTCACCCACCACTTCTGACACACAAGATAAGTCTTCTCAGACGATCACAGAGCCTGAACACAAGCCTAAGACAATATCATGATCGATAGATTGGCAAGCTTACTTGGGCAATGCTCAGCAAAGTTAAAGTTCATCCTCTGGATTGGATTCATCTCGATCATTGTGCTTATCGGCATATCTCTTTGGCAAAGCGGCGCTAAAGTTCAAAGCGATATCCTGGCCATGTTACCCAACATTCAAGAAGATCCACTCACTGAAGTCGCCCTATCTCGCGTTGAAGATCAGCTTGCTAATTCACTCTACCTTGGCTTTGTTTCAAATAATAAAAATCAAGCCATCAGCGCTGCAAAAAGTGCCATGGCAGAACTGAATCTCAATGGCAAAGGCACTTTTATCGATATAAAGAGTGCGGATATGACTCAGGTAGAGTCACTCAACGATTACTATTTTTCTCACAGATTCCAGCTGTTAACCCAGCAACAGGCTGATAGCCTGAAAAACGGCGAGCTGGAACAGATGATCGACCAGGCTGAGCAGCAACTTTATAATGCCTTTAGTTACGCCACCAGCACTCTAATAGCCAAAGATCCTCTGCTGCTTTACCCGCAAAACCTACAAGCCCTAGCCCCGAAACAGGCGCTTGAGGTACAGCAAGGCATACTGATTGCGAAGCTTGTAAATCAAGTCTCAAGTAAAGTGCCAAGCCAAGTGCCAACCCAAGACTCCAGTCCAAAATTTGTGGCAATCGTCATGGCGAAAGGTCTCGGTAGTGCCTTTAACCCTAAGGTTCAAGAGCAACAAATAGCCGTACTCAAGCAAGCTTTTGACAAGCTAATGCTTGAAGATAAAGAGATCGAGATACTCAAAGCTGGTGCACTTTTCCATGCCGTGGCAGCGACCATAAGTGCAAAAAATGAAGTCACCCGTTTAGGACTCGCTTCTCTCATCGGCGTAAGCCTATTAGTCTGGTTAGCATTTAGATCTTTTATGCCACTGGCTATCGCGTTATTGACTATTTCCAGCAGCATGTTAGTCGCAATAGTCATGACTTTACTGATATTTTCAGAGCTGCACCTGCTCACCTTGGTATTTGGCACCAGCTTAATTGGTATCGCCATAGACTATAGCTTCCACTTTTACTGCGAACGTCTGAATAAGCCTAAGGCCACAGCGAATCAAGTGACCCAAGGGATATTCCCTGCAATTTCACTCGCCTTAATCACCAGTGTATTAGCTTATTCCGCCATAGGATTAGCGCCATTTCCCGGCATGCAACAAGTCGCTATTTTCTGTGCATCCGGACTGGTTTCAGCTTATATAACCATAATACTCGCCTACCCATTACTCGCATCAGGCAAGCTACCAAAGGGTGACCAACGGCTGAAGTTTGCTGATAGCTACTTACAAAAAATCAATGACCTGTTAAGTCATCTTAATGCTAAAGGTTGGAGTCTACTCCTCATTACAAGCCTGCTAATCTCTGGATTAGGCATCACTATGCTGACAGCTGATGACGACATTCGTAACCTGCAGCAGAGCCCGCCAGAGATCCTTGAGCAGGAGTCTACGCTCAGACAATTACTTAGCGGTGGCACAGATAATCAATTCCTGTTAGTCAGAGGCGATAGCGAGCAAGCCTTGCTACAAAATTTACAAGCCCTAGCACCAAGGCTAAACAGTGCAGTCGAAAAAGCGTTAATTGGTAATGCCTTTAGCTTAAATAATTACCTGCCAAGTCATAAACAACAAGCTGATAATTACCGCTTACAGGGTGAGATTTACAGAGACAAATTAGACACGATCATTTCCCGATTAGGGCTTAACGATTCTCTTGCGCCTGCATTACAACAGGCCTACCAGTCAGCCGATGGGGAATATATCGATGCAGCTTCCTTTCTCAACTCTAAAGCTGGACAAGTCTTTGCCCCTTTATGGATCGAGCCATCGAAGACTCAAGCACAATATGGCGCCATAGTGCTACTTGGTGGTATCACTGATATCGATCAGCTCAAGCGTCACTTTGCAGATCTTTCCTATGTACAGCTAATCGATAAGGTCGGCGATATTTCCCTAGTAATGGGTAAGTATCGACAACTTACATTAATTTTATTGGCATTGGCTATGCTAGTGGCTGCGATAATATTTTCTACTCGATTCAATATCAAACTAGCCTGCTGCGTGATCGCTGTACCGGCACTTTCAGCCATCTTTACTCTAGCAATACTCGGATTTAGTGGCAGTTCTTTAACATTGTTTCATGCTCTCGCACTGATCCTCGTCTTCGGGATTGGGGTTGACTACAGTTTATTCTTCGCCGAATCGAAACAGCAAAGCCGAGGCGTAATGATGGCAGTGTTTATGTCGGCAACATCGACAATACTCGCTTTTGGCTTGCTGGCATTCAGTAGCACTCCTGCCATTCATTATTTCGGTTTAACCCTACTAATCGGAATAAGTTTTACCTTTATGCTATCCCCTTTTATTCAAACTTTTACAAGGATTTTTAAGTGATGCTAGTCACCAAACAAACCCAAGGTGCCCCTGCAACTTACGACGTTGCGATTATTGGTGCAGGTCCATCGGGTAGCATCGCCGCCAGCCTTTTACACCAGCAAGGAAAGCGAGTCATCGTCATAGAGAAGCAAGACTTTCCTCGCTTCTCTATCGGGGAAAGCCTTCTACCGGCTTGCATGCAGATCATCGCAGAAGCCAACATGCTTGAGGCGGTCAACAAGGCCGGGTTTCAATTTAAAAATGGTGCAGCTTTTAGTCATAAGGGTCAGAGTAGCCAGTTTGATTTCACCAATAAGTTTACCCAAGGACCAGGAACCACTTTTCAGGTCGAACGCGCGAGTTTCGATAAACTGCTTGCCGATACAGCGCAAAGCCAAGGCGTAGAGATACGCTTTGGTGAATCTGTAGAAGCAATCGATCTCAGCCAAGAGCCAAAGTTAACGATAAGAAACCGCGACGGTCAGGTTTATTCAATCCAAGCCAAGTACCTGCTCGATGCCAGTGGATTTGGCCGTGTACTGCCTCAGTTATTAGACTTAGAGAAACCTTCTAGCCTACCAAGCCGCACCGCAGTATTTACCCATATTCGAGACAATATCGATGCCAGCATCGCTGATAACGCTCATTTCGATCGACAAAAGATATTGATCAGCGTTCACCCTGAAAACAAAGATATCTGGTACTGGCTCATTCCCTTGGGCAAAAATCTCTGTTCCTTAGGCGTAGTCGCAGAGCCTCATCTTTTAGGGGATGCCAAACAAAATCTCCAAGAAGTACTGTTAAAGATGCTTAAGCAGGAACCTAGCCTAAATAAGCTATTAGCTAACGCCGAAATAACTCGAGAATGCGCATCACTCAAAGGTTATTCGGCGAATGTCAGCACGCTCGCCACTGATAAGTTTGCCTTGTTGGGCAATGCAGGAGAGTTTCTGGACCCAGTATTTTCGTCAGGCGTCACTATTGCGATGCAATCAGCCTCAATGGCGGCTAAATGTGTTGTCAGACAACTCAATGGTGAGCAACTAGATTGGGACACTGAATACGCAAAACCATTAATGCGCGGTGTGGACACCTTCCGCACTTATGTGGAGGCTTGGTATGACGGGCGATTTCAGGACGTGATATTTTTCGATAAACCCGATGAGAAGATTAAACAGATGATCTGCTCTATTCTTGCGGGCTATGCTTGGGATGAAGCCAACCCCTTCGTCAATGACTCAGAGCGACGCTTAAACATGATTGTCGAACTCTGCCGATAAGGGCGTTAACATGAACTCATCAATCATACTCTCAAACTGCAAACACAGATTAGATACAGCGATAACTCTAGGCATACTATTTATCATCTCAATCATGCTTGCAGGCTGTAGTCATACCGTTCAGAGGGAGACCTGTGTGGCACTCGCCAAAGACGTGAGCTATTGCCTGGCACCTATTCCCTTGGATGGCGCTGAAGACAACTGGATACGTTCAGCGACACAGAAAGCAGAAATTAAGGTCGATGCATCACGACATGAACTGATGACACAGTTAGAGATAGACCCAAATAATCTGACCTTAGTCGGACTCGCGCCGTTAGGCCAGGCACTGTTCACGTTAATCTATGATGGCCAAAACTTAACTAGCGAACAAAGCATTTTACTCGGCAGTGAATTTAAAGCCGAGTATCTACTCGCAATGATACAGTTGATATACTGGCCTGAAGAGGCGGTAAATGCACATTTACGAGGTGCAAAGATCATCTCAATCGACTGTGCTGCACCAAGCTGTCGAACAATATATGCTAACTATGATGCTTCATTAAACGTACTCAGTAATAGTCGCCACGATGACACTGTTTTGAATATCGAGTACAGTCATAAGAATAAGTGGCAAGCCGAAATTAAATTGAATATACCTCAAGCTAACTTCGAGCTTAAGATCACACCAATTTGAGCCCTCGGTATTGACTGAGCCATCCATTACCTAAGAATTAGATTGATAGAGATAATGACTAGAATAGCCATCTCAAACCTAGGATTGTGTACGCCTCTGGGGCAAACTGCTGAAGCGGTATTAGCCAGACTCATTGCCGGAGATATAAGTGCAATGACGACGCGATCCGATCTCATACCAGATACTAAAACCTTAGTGGGTGAGGTCAGTTATGATCTGCCCGATGTGCCTGAACACTTAGCTAAGTTTAGCTATCGCAATAACCGTTTAATTCTGTGTGCGGCTAAGCAGATTACAGATACGGTAATTCAAGCTAAATCACAGTGGGGCAGCGAGCGGATAGGCATAGTTATTGGCACGAGCACTTCAGGCATAGCACAAGGTGAAGACGCTTTAGCTGAAAAAGCTAGATCTGATAGCTTTCCAGAGCACTACCACTATTCGCAACAGGAACTTGGCAACAGTAGCGAATTTTTACGCCAATACTTCAATATCACGGGTCCTTGCTATACGGTATCGACTGCTTGCTCCTCTAGCGCCAAAGTATTTGCCAGTGCTAGGCGATTACTGCAAGCGGATCTTTGCGATATGGTCATAGTCGGTGGTAGCGATAGTCTATGTAAGCTGACACTCAATGGTTTTAGCTCCCTAGAATCTGTTTCTAAGGGCCATTGCCTACCTTTTAGCGCCAATAGAGATGGCATCAATATTGGCGAAGGCGCGGCACTCTTTACCCTCGAAAAGCTCACTTCAGCTCATCAAGATTATGATGTACTACTGGCTGGCGTGGGAGAATCTAGCGATGCCCATCATATTTCTGCCCCGCACCCTGAAGGGAGAGGAGCCATAAGTGCTATCGAAGCAGCGCTCGATGATGCAGGCTTATCGCCGCAAGATATTGGCTACATCAATCTTCATGGCACTGCGACGCAAAAGAACGATGCTATGGAAAGCCGAGCTCTAGAGCAGATCTTCAATACGAATATTCCACCATGTAGTTCGACCAAGCCACTGACAGGTCATACTTTAGGTGCCGCAGGCGCTATCGAAGCGGCATTTTGTTATTTATTACTCAGTAAACATAACGTGCAAGGTAATCTACCCCCTCAAATTTGGGACGGTGTGCAAGATCTCAATGACCCACAGCTTCCCTTAGTTCGTTCTGGACAAACGGCCACGATTAACTATGCCATGAGTAACTCCTTCGCCTTTGGCGGCAGTAATGCCAGCCTCATACTCGCCAAAAATGAGCAAGGGCTAGATAAACTATGAGCCAATTGAAGCTATCGCCTGCTGTAATCAAACAGATGCCAGTATCTGAAGTCGTTCCCCATAGAGATCCGATGATCTTAATCGACCAACTTTTAGAGCATGGTATAGATACCTTGTTAACCCAAGTCAATATCAGTGAGTTAAGCCCCTATTTTGATGATGCGCACAAGGGGGTGCCTAACTATGTTGGTATCGAATATATGGCTCAAAGCATAGCGGCTCTAGCAGGTGTTGAGGCTAAGATCCGCGGCGATAAAATTCGCGTAGGCTTCTTACTCGGCACTCGAAAGCTCAAGATGCATATTCCCTATTACAGCCAAGGCGAAAGCTATCAGACTCGAGTGTCTCGCCTCTATCAGGAAGAGGCAGGGCTTGCGGTTTTTGAGTGCAAAATTTTTCACGAACAGACACTTGTCGCAGAAGCCAATATCAATGTATTTCAGCCTCAGGATGCACAAGCTTATATCTCTGAGAGCACGCAGGAAGAGAACAGATGAACACAGAAAAAAAGCGCGTCCTAATTACAGGCTCTAGCCGCGGAATAGGCAAAGCCATCGCCCTACAGCTGGCCGAAGCAGGCTTCGATATCGCTCTACACTTCCATACGAATATCGATGCCGCCGAGCAAACCAAATCAGAGTTGAGCGAACTAAGTGTTTCAGTCTCTTGCCTGCAATTTGATATTGCCGATCGTGGACAAGTCAAAGCAGCCATTGAAGCGGATATTGAACAAAATGGTGCTTATTATGGCGTCATCCTCAATGCCGGAATTAACTGTGATACCGCCTTCCCTGCCATGACCGAAAACGAATGGGATAGTGTGGTCCACACTAATCTAGATGGTTTTTACAATGTGATCCATCCAACTATCATGCCTATGATCCAGACTCGTCAAGGTGGTCGTATCATCACCATGGCGTCCGTTTCTGGTATCGCTGGCAACCGTGGTCAGGTGAACTACAGTGCATCAAAAGCTGGCATCATTGGTGCAACGAAAGCACTGTCGTTAGAGCTGGCAAAGCGTAAAATTACCGTCAACTGTATCGCACCAGGTCTTATCGAAACCGACATGGTGGCAGGTATTTCTAAAGATATGGTGAAAGAGATCGTGCCCATGCGCCGTATGGGCAAGCCATCAGAAATTGCCGGACTGGCTAAATTCCTGATGTCCGAAGATGCAGCTTACATCACCCGCCAGGTTATCTCAGTCAATGGCGGTATGATATGAATTTAGTCATCCCCGAAATAGCTAAATTTTTGATGTCTGAAGATCCAACCTATACCACTAGGCAAGTGATCTCAGTCTATGGAGGTATGATATGACCTCTAGCTCAATGGGAAGAAGAGTCGTGATCACAGGCTGTGGTGGTATTTCCAGTCTCGGCCATGATTGGCCGACAATTGCCAATAACTTAAAAGCGCAGAAAAACTGTGTGGTACGCTTCGATGAGTGGGATCGCTATGAAGGGCTTAATACCCGCCTAGCCGCACCGGTGACAGATTTCGAAAAACCTAAACATTACTCGCGTAAGCAGATCCGCTCAATGGGCAGAGTATCTTTAATGGCTACTAGAGCCAGTGAGCTCGCCCTTATCGACGCAAACCTACTCAACGACCCCATTATCACCTCGGGTGCTATGGGCATCGCCTATGGTTCATCTACGGGTAGCACAGATCCAATAATAGCCTTCGGCGACATGCTCAAGGATGGCGATATGTCAGGGATCACTGCCACCAGCTATATTCGTATGATGGCCCATACCACAGCCGTTAACGTTGGGGTCTTCTTCGGTCTCAAAGGCCGGGTGCATACCACCAGCAGCGCCTGCACCTCTGGCAGCCAAGGTATTGGTTATGCCTATGAAGCGATAAAATATGCTCAACAAGATTTGATGCTAGCAGGTGGCGGCGAAGAGCTATGCGCCACCGAAGCTGTCGTCTTTGATACCTTGTTTGCCACCAGCACCAAGAATGACTCTCCAGCGCTCAGCCCTAGCCCATTTGATAAGTCCCGTGATGGCTTAGTTATCGGCGAAGGGGCTTGTACTTTAGTGCTTGAAGAACTGGAACACGCCCAAGCTCGAGGCGCTAAAATATACGCCGAAATCGTCGGTTTCGGCACGAACTCAGATGGTTTACACGTGACTCAGCCCAATGCGACCACCATGGAGGTCGCCATAAGACATGCACTGAAAAATGCCAAGCTGGAACCTGAAGTCATTGGCTATGTCAGCGCCCATGGCACAGCAACAGATCGTGGCGATATTGCCGAGACTCAAGCCACCAGTTCAGTATTCGGCCCTCACATGCCCATCTCATCCCTAAAAAGCTATACCGGCCATACCTTAGGTGCTTGCGGGGCACTAGAAGCTTGGCTAAGTATAGAGATGATGAATGCTGGCTGGTTCGCTCCCACGCTCAACCTGACCGAAATCGATCCCGATTGTGGTGAACTGGACTATATCAAGGATGAGATCCGCCAAATTGAAACCAACTATGTAATGAGTAATAACTTCGCCTTCGGCGGCATTAACACCTCATTGATCTTCAAACGATGGAACACAAAATAGAAAGGGAACTCCAATGAAAACACTCGCGCTAGCACTCTGTTTAACCCTAAGTCTGTTCAGCCTAACGCTGTCAGCGAAGACACTGACTGAAGCTCAATATATCGAAGTATTTCAAGGTGAAGATATTCAGCAGCAGAAAGATGCCCTCGCGAGCTTAGTCATGGCGGGAATGTCAGAACCTAAGGTCTATAACAAGATTGAAGAGAATCTGCAAAAGTCGCTGCCATTAGCCGTCGATCGCCACAGCATAGATTACAGCGCCTGGTTATTGAAAGGCTTAGCCTATTCAGGCGATGAGAAATATATAGCCACCTTTAATGCAGTCATAGCGGGTGATTATCACAGTAAATTGCAAAAGTACGCTAGAAAATCACTTAAAATCTTAGATCAATACAAGGTCTGGGCACCGATATTAAGCAATAAGAGTCTCTATGATGATAAGTTCAGTCAAGCGAGTAACGTCTTAGCTAACGCGTTAAGAAGCGATGTTCTGGAACTTAAACTCAATGCAGCTAAACGTGTGATTAATCAAAATATTGATAGCGAGCAGATCAACGAAGTGCTCAATGAAGAACTTAAAGATACCCGACTGCTAAAACATGAAAAGCAGTCAATTCAAGCTTATGCTTATATGGCTAAAGCCTTAGCCATCACAGGTGATGAGAAATATAAACCGACTATAGAACAGTTGGCTCAAGACAGCAGCGAGAAAAAACTGCGTAAATATGCCTCAAAGTACTTAAAAAAGTACTACTAATACAAGTAACTGATACCAGGAACTAAAACCGATATCGATAAATACAGAAGGCGCCCTTAGGCGCCTTTTTACTTACTATCTTTATGCCGCAATAGCATTCAATGCAGCTTTTGCCTCGCTCATACCTTTCTCTGTCGCCTCAGGGCCCATGCTCAAGGCTTCGCCATAGACAGTTTCCACATCATCGATACCGATAAAACCCAGTACCGTCTTCAAATAAGGCACCACATGATCAGCCGAGCTGTCTTTATGTACCCCACCTCGAGTCGTGATCACAATCGCTCGCTTACCTGTGATCAAGCCTTGCGGGCCACTCTCTGTATAGGTAAAGCTCACACCAGCACGAGCAATAAGATCAATCCAGTTTTTAAGCTGAGTCGGAATAGAGAAGTTATACATAGGAGCTGCGATCACTATGGTGTCATGATCTTTAAGCTCTTGGATCAGCTTATTAGATAGACTTAACACCTCTTGCTGACGCTGTGAAAGATCATCTCCACCTTGTAAACCCATGGCGATTTCACCATCGAGAACCGGTAAAGGTTCAGCCGCCAGATCACGAACCGTGATATCGGCTCCCTGCTCAGTCCAATGTTGGCTCAAGTGCTCAATCAATTGACCCGATTGAGAGTAACCACCTAAGATGCTCGACTTTAAAATAAGAACTTTTGACATAGCTGACTCCATTAGATTCTATGATTGAGAGACTCTCTCAATTCGATGAAGCCAGTCTAATAAACGATTAAAGAGAATAAAAGCGGATAAAATCTATCAAAACATCCTAAAAAATAGAATCGTTGTGGTGTGGGGGGACACTCTAAAAGAGAAATGATGGCTCAGGTTTATTCGTCTAAGATATGCTCTGCTTTGGTTTGCTTATGTAGAGCCCCTCAAAGATTGCGCAGCATGTGTTATCACAATAGAGTTTAACCTCGAGCATTACCTTGAGTCGCCGGCCCTTAGATAATACTGACATATCGACCTGTGGCCAACTCACTTTAGCCACAGGTGCGGCTTCAATGGGAGCGATGTATTTTACCTTGGCATCGGCCAAGACGATATCGCCCTCTAAGCCGGCAAGCGACTGCTGTAACCACACCATGCCCCAGCCAGTGAGCGTCATCAGCGTATAAATACTGCCGGCAAACATGGTTTTATGCAGATTGATATTGGGCTCGAGTGGCGCCGTGACCCGAAATTCTTTATTGAAATATGACACAGGCTCGATCTTCATAAAGCCACTGACCGGAATAGTTCTATGCCAAGTCTGCTGCAACTCTGATAAGAGCTTGTCTATATTTTCTGGCATTCCAATACTTCCCAGTCCATCAAACTTATTTGAGTGAGAAAACAAGGTCTAGCCTATACCGTCAGGTTAAAAGTAACCGGACCATCATTGACTAGGCTGACCTGCATATCGGCAGCAAACTCACCGGTCTGGGTTGTCACGCCTTTGGACTGACAGAATCCGATAAACTCTTCATACAATACCTTTGCCTGCTCCGGTGTCCCAGCGCCAGAGAAGCTCGGCCTCAAGCCACGTCCGGTATCTGCAGCTAGCGTAAACTGAGATACCACCAGCAAGGAACCTCCCGCCTGTTGCAGATTAAGATTCATCTTGCCATTCTCATCAGAAAATACACGATAACTCATCACCTTAGTGGCTAACTTCTCCATTTTGGCCGTGTCATCTTCACGCTCGACACCGAGCAATACTAACAAGCCTTTATCTATTGCGCCGATAGTTTCACCATCGACATCCACTTTAGCTTGCTTTACACGTTGAATAAGGGCTATCACGTTACATATTTCTCTTTTTAAGAAATTCCTAGGAACTAGGTCCTAGGAACTTGTTTGATCACAAAGACTGAGCTTGCTGCATTACCGGAATCGGCTTAATCAAATCCTCTGAACCTTTTGGTAGAGAGCGACCAACCTGACGTAAACCTTCGTCGGTCCACAACATGAATCGGCGGATCTCTTCCAGCTCTATCGTATTGACAAAAGTCGCTGCCCCTTGCACCTGAATAACTGCACCGTTATCGCGAAGGGTAAACTTAGCAAAATTCAGCTTATGGTTAAGGGTACCAATCAAGATAAGCAGCTCTTTACTGCCCTTGAGCTTAGGATGAACCGCATAGAAACGATTCATCATGATGCGATCAATACCGTTTGGATTTATACTTGGCTGTAGGACAAACTGGTTATCATCGAACTGTAACGCAATTCGGTTTGGGCTCGCCATCGTTGCCAAGTAATTCTTTTTAATTAAGGCTTCAAATAATGTTTTAGTTGCATCTTCGTTCGACATTCCACCTAAAGTCACACTCTCCGGAGCCGCAGCAGTACTTGCTGGCACATCGCTAGATTCCGTCGCCGCGCAGGCACTTAAAACAATGGCTAAGCCAGCGATCATCAATTTTCTCATTTATCTATTTGTCCTTCATATTATTTGCCATTTCCCGTATGGCATAAACGACTTCACCAAACATTTTATCATTGGCTAACCCATGATACCCGCTTTTAATTACCGAGTAATTGATGATATTTGAACCAAATTCCAATAAAAAGTTCTCAGTAATTTGAGAGGGACAGACCCAATCTAACTCGCCTTGTAATATACGAGTTGGCGCCTGTATACCCGCTGATAATTGTCGCATTAATTGGTAAGCACCGAAATATTGGTGGCTAGCATAATGTAACTCTAATTCAGCCAGGCTTTTACTACTGGTTGACTCTATACAAACTAAATCGCAACCAGGCATTGATAGTGACTGCTCCCACTGAAGCCAGGCTTGAATAAATTCGTGCCGTATATCAACATTCTCATGATTTAAGCCCGCTCTGTATGTCTCGAACAATCGTTCAATATTCGAGGTATAAGGTGCTAGAGCAGTAAAAGCTAAATACTCTGTAGCAAAAAGATTCGCGGCGCCCTTATTGGAGTACAACCAGTTGGTACCATTTTCGCTGGGAATAAACAGCCCCCAAAACACTTGAGACAGCACTCGCTCAGGAAAAGCACCACTGTAAATCAAACCTAAAGTTGCACCAAATGAACCACCCACTAGACACCAACTAGAAATATTCAGCCAAACTCTCACTTTTTCAAGATCTTTAAGCAGAGATAACAGGGTATTGTGCTCTAGCTCTCCAAGAGGCTTAGAACGCCCCGTTCCTCTTTGATCTAACATTAAAATATGAAAGATATCGCCATCAAATAACATCAAGTCATCACTAACACAACCCGCTCCAGGCCCACCATGCAGATACAGAACCGGGATCCCATTAGGATCACCGTATTGAGCCAGATGCAGCTTATGCCCACCTCCTACATCGAGCCAGTCACGGCGGATCAATGCAGGAAGCTCGCTCATGACTTTACCGATGGCTTGGTTGAATGCTTTCCTAGGTGAGGCTTATCTGTGCCCTCAAGCTTCTCGGCCTCTACTTCTACGCTGTGAGTTGAGTAGCTGATGTCCATCTTTAGCTCATCCTTGCCTGATGGGAAATCTGATGTCTGGTGTTTAACAATGGTCTGTTTCTTATCAAGGTACTCTGGCATAGCGGCCGTGATCACGGCGCCAATCAAGACAATCATCCAGGAAAGATATACCCACATAAACAAAATTGGGATAGTAGCTAGCGCACCGTAAATCGCCTCATAACTTGGAAATTGGGTCAGATAGAAGGCGAAGGCTTTCTTACCAAATTCAAACAAGAGAGCAGCAGCAATAGCCCCCAATAAGGCGTGAAAAAATTTAACCTTAGTATTAGGCACCACCATATAGATAAGCAGGAAGGTAGCGACCGAGAAAAACATCGGTAAGCGCTCCACCAGCAATGGCACCACACCTGACAGATCGGCGCCATTGAACACCTTAAGTGACACCACATAGGAAGTAGCCACTAGACTCGCCCCCATAAGCACTGGCCCTAACGTTAACACCATCCAATACATAGAAAATGAAACAGCCATAGAACGCTTCTCTGTAGTACGCCAAATACTATTGAGGGACTTATCTATGTTAGATATCAGCATGATCGCCACCACCATCAATGCAGCGATACCCACAGCCGTCCCTTTGGAGGCATTGTCGACAAATTCATTAATGTAAACCTGTACGCTGTCACCGGCCGAAGGCAGGAAATTATTATAGATAAAGCTTTCTATCTGCTCCCTAATACCGCCGAAAACCGGAAAAGCGGATAGCATAGACATGGTCACAGCGATCATAGGAACCAGTGACAGTAGGGTGACGTAGGCAAGGTGACCTGCGCGTATATTAATCTGATCTTCCGCAAGTCGTTGCTTTAGATGTATCATAAAATGCCAGATGCTCAGCATCAATGTACGAACATGGGTTCCATCTATCTTATTTATCACAGCTATCTCTTGATTCTCTTGATTTAAGGAGTTGGTATTAAATACGTATATTCGTACAATAAAGCTTATAACCTAAGATTTACAAGTGTAAGGAATAAATAGATGTCACAACAAGGTTCTGCAGGCAACGTGATTGCCGCTATCGCAAGCTTCTTCTTTCCTGGCTTAGGGCAATTAGTACAGGGACGGATCATGGCAGCATTGCTTTTCTGTATAATAACTATCGTAGGCTATGCCATGTGGTGGCTGATCTTTCCCGCAATTATAGGCGGTATCGCTCACCTTTGGAGCATCATAGACGCCGCTAGGTTCAGAGCCGATTAAAGGTCTCGACTCACCCCTATTAAGTTTCCTACTATGGACAAGGACTATCCAAAAATGAAGAGATATTTATCAATTGCCATCGTGGCCACCAGCTTACTCTTAACAGGCTGTCAAAGTGCCTATTATGGTGCCATGGAGAAAGTGGGCTACCACAAGCGTGACATAATGGTCGACCGCGTCACCGACGCTAAAGAATCTCAAGAGGAAGCACAAGAGCAGTTCAGTTCAGCGTTAGCAGAGATGCAAGCCTTGCTCAACCACGACGGTGGCAATCTAGAGGCGGCTTACAACAAGGCCAAAGATGAATATGAATCCTCTCAGGATGCGGCCGATGATGTCAGCAATCGCATCGATAAGGTCGAAGATGTCGCCGAAGCACTGTTCGACGAATGGCAAACCGAGATAGGCGAAATAAGTAAAGCCAGTCTGCGCCGTAGCAGTGAGAGTAAGTTGCGTGAGACTCAGCGATCATATGAGCAGTTAGTACGCACCATGAAGCGCGCCGAGAGTAAGATGGCACCGGTACTCACCGCAATGAAAGATAATATGCTTTATCTGAAACATAACCTCAATGCCCAAGCGATTGGGGCCATCAAGGGCGAGTTTGCCAGCCTACAGACAGATATTTCAGGTTTGATCAAAGAGATGAACAAATCTATCGAAGAGTCCACCAAGTTTATTGCTTCGATTGAAGGAAATTAAGATATTAGGCTCTAGGCTCTAGAAAGCTAAAAACTTAAAGCTCTGAGCATGTTATGTTCAGGGCTTTTTAATGTCAGGAACGGTTTAGACCATGGCGGTCAGATATACTTATCCCCGATCGCAAGGATAGCGATGGAGGGGATTTGTATCTGAATACATTATCATATTGCTTCCCCCTACCTCAGCAATATAAAAAAACAAGCCATGTAATCATGCTTTTGTGATGCATCTCCTAGCCTAGATGCTATCTAGACCTATTATTTAGAGATGACACACAAAAGCATTTTCTGGCCAGAACTAACTCTCAATTAACACCTCTGATTGATACAAGTTGTCACTAACATCAGAAACCACATGACCTTTATAGAATCATTAACCTTAATGCTAGCACTCGCCTATAGTGCAAGCTTACTTTACTGGAGTGGAAAAAAATCAGGAGCCGTGACCACTATCATTCTGGCTATTGGCGCCTGTATAAGCTCACTGTATTGGCCCTTAATGATCGCGAGTGCTATCGCAGCATTATCTATCTTCCTGCTAACTAAATTTAAGCCTGAGCTTGCCAAAGGTGAGCAGAGGATAAACACTCTGCGAGATGCAACTCAACATCTACTGGCACTGTCTATGCTGTTAGTCGGGGTTCAATTTGTGATGAACACCGCCATGCTAAAAGCCGGCATCACGCCTTGGCTAATGAGGCCCGATGTTGGTGATGCTTTTCTGCCCATTGCTGGTGGTATCGAGATAAAAGCCATACTCACCTTAGGCCTGTGGGATCAAACGCACCCCGCCGCCGCCGTAATGCTAGCTGTGGTCTTGCTGACAGGACTACTATGCAAACGCGCTTTTTGTGGCTGGGCCTGCCCTTTAGGCATAGCCGGTGAATACCTGTATAAACTCAGGAAGCGTTTTATAAAAAGTGAGATGCTGCCACCAGCCTGGTTGGACTGGCCACTTAGAATGCTTAAATATCTACTGTTAGCCGCATTGCTCTACATCATCATAGGCATGCCAGCTCAATCAATCCCTCACTATCTAGAGGGTAACTATCACAAGATAGCCGATCTTAAAATGGCGCTATTCTTCATGACTCCCGGACTCGTTACCTTAGCGTGCTTCGCGTTCATCTTAGGACTCGCTGCATGGCGTCGTCAGGGCTTTTGCCGCTATATCTGCCCCTATGGTGCCCTGCTCGGTCTATTAAGCTTCCTGAGCCCGTTTAAGATACGCAGAAGCACTCAGCACTGCTTAATCGAATCCAAGGGAATGAACTGCGATAAGTGCACCCGAGCCTGCCCCGCAAACATCTCGGTGCACACTCAGAAGAATATTCGCTCCGACGAGTGCCAAGCCTGTATGCGTTGTGTATCGGCTTGCCCCAAGAAGGAAGCACTGCACTTCAGCACCCGTAATGGGATTAAGCTTTCAGCGAGAGGATTAACCATAATGCTGTTACTCATTATGTTCCTCATCCCACTAGGCGCCTATGTTGGCGGGTTTTGGCACAGCCAAACCTTAGATGCAGATCGTATTTACTTGATACAGCATTTAGGTTCAATTGGACATTGATACATTAGCCTTCAAAATGGATTGGCCTTCGAATGAAGGCTGATTACATTTTCTATATTTGTACATCTGGCTTAGTTGGTATTGGGTGATGTGTTTGAAGATCGCCCCTTCATTGCAACCTACCGCCTGGCCGGCGAGGCATGTGCAGATGCTTCTGCGAAACGCTGTAAATATGTCCCTATACGCTCTGCGATTTCATCCCTGAAATCGAAGCTCGCAGCCGCATATACACTGTTATTTAACAAGAATATTTCTCTTGTTAGATTAGCGCATTGCTATGGGAGCTTGATCTCAAAAGATGCTAATTAGTTACGGCCCCTTTATTCATTTCATCCCAAACCGAAGCCCTCGATCTCACTTACATCTAGTTATAATCTCTTCGATTTAGCCTTATTTTAACAAAGATCCCCCAAAGCTCATTCATCCAAATTAACCATAGAAAGCTAATGAGTAGTAAAAGAAACGAAGCCTGAATTAAGTTATTTTCCTAAAGCTACTTTTGACTTCAAAATCACAGCCATGTAAGGACTTAATTATAGAAAAACACAGTCGGACACACCTTTAAATTTCAATGATTTAAGTTTACCTATATCATTGCCAAAGTTAATGTATTTTGAGTATCTGAATTCAGGAGCAAAGTTTGAAGTCTTTGAGTGAAATACTGGTAACAATGCCGAAACGTGCAGAAAGGAAGCCTGACGACTATTTAGTTAAGTCGTTTGTACATGTAGGTTCTGTTTTTTCACTATTTTCATGCCTTGAAAATCAAATCATATACGGCAGGCGTGGCACGGGTAAAACACACCTTCTTAAATACCTTAAAAACGACGTGCAGAGTCAAGGTGCAATAACTCTAGAACTAGATATGAGAACTATGGGGTCCACTGGTGGGATGTATTCAGACTCTCAACTTAGTTTAAGTGAAAGAGCATCCCGCTTGCTTTCAGATACGCTCTGCGAGATTAGAGAGCAAATCCTTGATACTTGCTACGAACATGATCAATGCGACCTATCCGAGTTAGCACCGCTTTTAGATTGCTTTGTTGAAGAGGCGACTAACATGAGTGTTGATGGCCAATTTGAAAGAGAAGTAAACAAGAAAAACTCCTTTGCCTCTGAGACCTCACGCAACCTAGCAGCCTCAATCGCAAAACAAGCAAGTTTATCAGTAGGACGTAAAAACTTAGAAAAAGAAAGTGACTCAGATTCATTAACAACAAAAGAAACTGGCAAAAAAATTCTTCGGATGCATTTTGGGTCCCTCGCAAAAATGCTTAAACGCATAGTACAAAAACTTCCACAAAACAGGCTTCTAATACTCATAGACGAGTGGAGTGAAGTTCCTTTAGAACTACAGCCTTACCTTGCTGACATGCTTAGGCGAATAGTGTTTGCCATACCGACCATAACAGTAAAAATTGCAGCTATACCTCATCGCTCAAATTTCAGAGCCTGCAGCGATAATGGTGAATTTATAGGCTTAGAAATCACTTCAGATGCTTCTACTTCAATAAACTTAGATCAGTTCATGGTGTTTGATAGCGATAGTGATAAATCCGTAAGTTTCTTTAAAAATTTAATATACAAACATGTAAAAGCGGCAGATAGAAGCAACATGGTTCCTGATGACATTGAATCATTTATATCTCAAATATTCACAAATAAGCCAGCTCTAGAAGAATTTGTCAGAGCAAGCGAAGGCGTTCCTAGAGATGCTATTCATATCATTTCTCAAGCATCACTTAATCAAAACGGCCAGAAGATAGGGGTAAAAACTATCCGAAACGCTGCTAGGTATTGGTACACGACCTCAAAGAGCAAAGATATCAACTCTCGAAAAAAAGCAGTGCAGTTACTTGAGTGGATAGTCAATATTGTAATTGGGCACAAGAAGACAAGAGCATTTCTTGTTCAAAGTGATGTAAATGATGACCTTATAGATTTCCTCTATGATTCCCGTGTTATCCATCTAGTCAAACAAGGCGCTTCGGTTAAATCTATACAGAGTCAGAAATTCAACTTGTACTCGTTAGATTATGGCTGTTATGCACACTTAATTAACACAAAGGAAGAGCCTAAGAGATTGTTATGTGATGATGCCAACTATATTTTAGTTCCCAAAATAGACAATACCTATAATCGGAGTTCTATCTTGAATTTAGAGCGTTACTACAATGCAGGCTTATTGCCCCTAGTGGAGCATACTGATGAAATTGTTCTGCCTAGACAGTTTTATTCTGAGACTACGACTATTCTAGATTTTGATGATGAAATTTTTAACTCGTTCCCCCGATACCTCGAAGCCCAAAAGATTAAAGGGACTGTATTTATCCCTATCATTTTCGCAGGATTGATTATTCGAAAGAAGCAAAAGCAAAAGTGGAGTAGTGGTAGCGAAATTACACATTCAATCAATACTTATATTGTGTCAGATAAAGATAACGCCAAAATTCCAAACAATATTTCTAGGGCTCTGAGAAGTGAATTGTTGTTGAGTGAAGGTTGGCTCGTTAGACATTCTACATCAGATTCACCAGTTTTTAGTTTATCTGACAATTGGGAAGAACACTGGATCTATTACTTTAAGTGTCCACCTCCACAGACTTAAAATACTATATATTCACTAAGTTAGATCATACCAAGGTCATAGATTCTGAACATACTATCTTTCTCATCTATACCCAAGATCTTGCTTGATACTCCGCATTGCCAAATCGAAGAGGTGGATAACCCGGTGTGAACGCGGCTGTGACCTTCCGTGACACGGATGTCACGGCAAAGCCCACAGGGATTGTGCTTGCGGCGTGTCACAGAAGTGGTTGCACTTAAGCCCACGGCAGGTGATAGATATCAACGAAGCTATACTTACCAGATGACATCCAAATACAAAGCCAGCCCAATGAATCCGCAATAGATATTTCAGGAACTTGTTATCCAACAAGTCATCACGTTTTGTCCAGAAACAAGTTTCAAACCAGTAGATCTAAAATCGAAGATATAAATACTCAGGTGTGAACACGGCTGTGACTTTCGACAGCAAGGACGCTGTCGCAGAGGCTATATGGACCCTTTCCGTCAATAGAGAGGACGCCGTGTCACAGAAGTGGTTGCACTTAAGCCTGCTGCAAGCAATAAACATCAATGCCGCTACGGTAATGAGCAAACTAATCAAATAACAATAAAGCCAAATGAATCAAACCAATAAACTGACACTATCTGCCAGGCTGCAGATAACAAAAAGCCCTGAGCATTTACATGCTCAGGGCTTTTCTTACGAAATTCGAAACCTTACGTTTCGATTAACGTAACTAACTCGAAGAGATTACTTACGGTTGTGACGCTTACGCTCGTTCTCAGACAAGAAACGCTTACGAACACGAACGTTCTTTGGCGTTACTTCTACTAGCTCGTCATCATCGATAAACTCAAGCGCTTGCTCAAGTGTCATAGTGATAGGCGTAGTCAATACTTGCGCTTCATCGGTACCCGATGCACGCATGTTAGTTAGCTGCTTACCTTTCAAACAGTTCACTGTTAAGTCATTTGCGCGAGCGTGAAGACCAACAACTTGACCTTCATAAACTTCTGCAGCGTGACCAATAAACAGACGACCACGCTCTTGAAGATTAAATAGAGCGAAGGTCAATGCCTTACCGGTAGCGTTAGAGATCAATACGCCACGAGCACGCTGACCGATATCACCACCTTTCACTGGACCATAATGGTCGAATGAATGGTAGATAAGACCTGAACCAGAAGTCGCTGTCATGAAATCAGTTTGGAAACCAATCAAGCCACGGCTTGGGATAACGAAATCGATACGTACACGACCCTTACCATCTAGCTGCATGTCTTTCATGTCACCCTTACGGATACCAAGCTTCTCGATAACGCTACCTTGATGTTGCTCTTCAACATCGACAGTTAACGTTTCGAATGGCTCACACATCTCGCCGTCGATCTCTTTAACGATAACTTCAGGACGTGAAACAGCTAGCTCGTAACCTTCACGACGCATATTTTCAATTAGGATTGACAGGTGAAGCTCACCACGACCAGAAACACGGAAACGATCCGGGCTTTCAGTCTCTTCCACACGTAGTGCTACGTTGTGTACTAGTTCCTGCTGCAGACGTTCAAGGATGTTACGTGAAGTCACGTACTTACCTTCTTTACCTGCAAACGGAGAAGTGTTGACCTGGAAGGTCATAGTCAGAGTAGGCTCATCGACAGATAACGCAGGCAAAGCCTCTACATTAGTCGTAGCACAAACAGTATCAGAGATAAGTAGCTGACCCAGACCTGTGATAGCCACGATGTCACCGGCATTACCGACTTCTACTTCGTTACGATCAAGACCCATGTAACCTAATACTTGGCCAACTTTACCGTTACGCTTAGTACCATCGGCACTAATTATGGTTACTTGCTGGTTAGTCTTAATGCTACCGCGCTTGATGCGACCGATACCGATAACGCCCACGTAGGAGTTGTAATCGATCTGGGAGATCTGCATCTGTAAATCACCTTCTGCATCAGCATCTGGTGAAGAAACTTTCTCGACGATTGTTTCGAACAGCGGCGTCATGTCGCCTTCTGAGATGTCTGGGTCTAGACCAGCAAAACCGTTTAATGCAGAAGCATAAACGATTGGAAAATCTAGTTGCTCATCGGTAGCACCTAAGTTGTCGAACAGGTCGAAAACTTGGTCGATAACCCAATCAGGACGCGCGCCAGGGCGGTCAATCTTGTTGATTACGACAATAGGCTTAAGGCCTAGGGCGAAAGCTTTCTTGGTTACGAAGCGAGTCTGTGGCATTGGGCCATCGACAGCATCAACAAGAAGCAATACCGAGTCAACCATAGATAGAACACGTTCTACCTCACCACCGAAATCGGCGTGACCAGGAGTATCAACGATGTTGATACGGTAATCGTTCCACTTGATGGCAGTATTCTTTGCCAGAATCGTGATTCCACGCTCCTTTTCAAGATCGTTCGAATCCATCACCCGCTCAGTGGCTTCTCCTCGAGTTTCAAGGGTTCCAGACTGCGCCAGCATCTTGTCTACCAAGGTAGTTTTACCATGGTCAACGTGTGCAATAATGGCGATGTTACGTAAATTCTCTAACACAGATAAACCTCTTACCATCAAAATATAGGGGGTATTTGTAACAGCTTAAATAATAGCTGTTGCAATAAAAAACGTGCCATTCTACTCTAGCCGAGGGCTCTCGCACAGGATTATTTTTTAGTCAGCTATGAATAGTTTGTTTTATATGCCTTCGCACCATAATGGTGATTGCACCAAGATCGAACTTTGCATGCACCAATGTAGTGCGAATACTCATAGCTGTGCGCTCTCCGCCTTTTTAGTTCCCTTTAAAATCATATCGTTACGTTTTTGGCATGAGTCTAGCTTATTGAAAGCAATAATCGTATAAAAGCGTTAATGAAGTTTAAAATAAATAAGGGTTAACCCTTTACCCTACTCGGAGACTTAGAATGTCAGCTGAATCAGTTTTACAACAACTCGAAGAATTAGAAGTTAAGTTTGTTGATCTACGCTTTACCGATACAATAGGTAAAGAGCAACACGTTTCAATTCCTTCTCATCAAGTCGATGCAGACTTTTTTGAAGACGGTAAGATGTTTGATGGCTCATCAATCTCAGGTTGGAAGGGCATTAACGAATCAGACATGGTTTTGATGCCAGATGCTGCCAGCTTTGTACTTGACCCTTTTACAGCAGAAACCACAGCTAACATTCGTTGTGACATTTTAAATCCAGGTACTATGACGGGTTACAATCGTGACCCTCGCTCAATCGCTAAGAAAGCAGAAGAGTATTTACGCTCTACAGGTATCGCTGACACTGTATTGATTGGCCCAGAGCCAGAGTTCTTCCTTTTTGATGATGTTAAGTACGGCGCTGACATGTCTGGTTGTTTCTACAAGGTTGATGCCGAAGAAGCTTCTTGGAACTCAGGTACTAGCTATGAAGGTGGCAACACGGGTCACCGTCCAGGTGTTAAAGGCGGTTACTTTCCTGTAGCTCCTGTTGATTCTTCACAAGATCTACGTAGCGCTATGTGCCTTGTACTTGAAGAGATGGGCCAAGTGGTTGAAGCTCATCACCATGAAGTAGCAACAGCTGGTCAAAACGAAATTGCGACTCGCTTTAATACGCTAACGCTGAAGGCCGATGAAGTTCAGGTACTTAAGTATGTTATTCATAACGTCGCACACGCTTATGGTAAGACAGCGACCTTTATGCCTAAGCCAATTGTTGGTGACAACGGTAGCGGTATGCACGTTCACCAGTCGCTTGCTAAAGACGGTGTTAACCTTTTCGCCGGTGACAAGTACGGTGGATTAAGTGAAATGGCTCTGTTCTATATTGGCGGAATTATCAAGCATGCGCGTGCAATCAACGCTTTTTCTAACCCATCGACTAACTCTTATAAGCGCCTAATTCCACACTTTGAAGCGCCTGTAATGCTTGCTTACTCAGCGGCTAACCGCAGCGCTTCTATCCGTATTCCAATGGTACCAAGTGCTAAAGGACGTCGTATCGAGTTAAGATTTGGTGATCCGATGGCTAACCCATACTTAGCCTTCTCTGCAATGCTAATGGCTGGCCTTGACGGTATTCAAAACAAGATCCACCCAGGTGAAGCGATGGATAAAGATCTATACGATCTTCCACCAGAAGAAGCGGCTGAGATCCCAACAGTGGCAACTTCACTTGAAAATGCACTCGAGTGTCTTGATGCTGACCGTGAATTCCTGACTCGTGGCGAAGTATTCAGCAACGATTTCATCGATTCATATATCAAGCTTAAGACTGCTGATGTTGAGCGTGTTAACCAAACCACTCACCCAGTTGAATTCGAGCTTTACTACAGCTTGTAAGCTCGCAAATTCATAGAGCAGTATTACCGCTGACTCGATTGAATAATCTGAAACCCTAGCCAAGTGCTAGGGTTTTTTATTTCTCTAAGAGTCAAATTTGACTCCACTTACAGCCTTGGTTACTTTTACAGCAGTCTTCTTGTTAATCATTCAACGATTAATACATATAAATGGATTCTTGCATGTGGAATATACTCCAGCCCTATCGTTCTTCAATCATCTTACTCGCCGCACTTTTTTTAGGTGGTTTACTGGGTATTTTACTTCCTGATATTGCACTGAAGCTTAAGCCTATTGGGCAAATTTTTCTCAACTTACTGTTTATGATCATCGTCCCCTTAGTCGCTATCAGTGTGACCTCTTCCATCGCCCGTATGACAGATTTAAAGAAGCTAGGCACCATACTTATCGCAGTTTTGTTGGTTTCAATTGTCATGGCAATTATCCCTGCTGCAGGGATAATCGCTTTGGCCTCTATATTCGATCCGGCTCAAGGGGTTGTGATCAACTTAGAGCAAGCAATAGAAACAGGCTCAGGTAAAATGGACTTTGTCAGCTTACTTACCACCAATGACTTTGTCGGCTTACTATCCAAATCTAACATTCTTGCCCTCATCATCATGTCGGTAATATCAGGTATCGCCATAGGTCAGTCGGGTAAAGATGGCGAAAAAATTTCGGCGATGCTGGATTGCCTGAACACCGTGGTATTGAAGATTGTATCGATTCTAATGCTTGTAGCCCCTGTTGGATTGGGGGCTTTTTTCGCATCGACTATGGCCAGCCAAGATACTCAACTGCTCACGACTTTTGCCCGTGCTATTGCGTTATTCTTCGCCGCAGCAGCCATCTATTTTACCTTAGGGAGTTGTTTCTACGCTTGGCTAGGTGGTGGAGTCAAAGGAATCAAAGTATTTTGGCTCTACGCTTTAGTCCCTTCTATTACAGCCTTAGGAACCAGTTCCTCTTTAGCGACACTGCCAGTCAACATTCGAGCGGCCAATAAAATGGGGATCAGAGAGGATATTGTTGATATATGTTTGCCCCTATTAGTAAACTTTAACAAGGGAGGTGCATCCATGACGACAGCGTTGAAAATTGTCTTTATATACTCTCTGTTAGGTTTAGAGTTCACCCCCGAGATATTGGCAGTTACCCTTCTTATCTCCGTATTATCGGCATTTATTATTGGCGGTGTGCCTGGAGGGGCATTTCTAGGGGAGATATTTATTGTCACAACTCTTGGATTACCCATAGAAGTGATCCCTATTTTAGTCATTATTGGCGCAATTACCGATGCTCCAGCCACGGTAATTAATGTAACCCATGACCTCAATGCGACTCAAATCATTGAACGATTGAGCGGTAAACGCCATCATGCTATCAGCGAAACAGGCGGCTAGATTCAGCTTACAGACCATATCCTAAACCTTTACAAAGTTTATTTAGCGATCACTGAATAAGCTTTATTTAAACAGAAGGTTATGAGCAGTAAATACTAGACAGTTCAAAAAATATACCTTAAGTTGCAATTGTGACACAGATCACATTTACGATGAAAAGGACTCTAGTATGAAAAAAATATCCTCTGCAGTACTGCTCAGTGCAGGCATTTTATTTTCAACAGCAAGCATCGCCAGCATGAATGGCATTGTTGAATGCAACGACTGCTCACAAACAAGATCACAACTGACGGCGAACGAGTTTAAAGGCGAAAACGTGTTTGTTGTAGACTTCGTTAATCGTACTGCACAAAAGTATATTGTTGAAGGTAAAGATACTGCACAGCTTACCAGCATGACTTTAGGCGAGCTTAACCGTATCAATCAGAAGTATGATTATCGAAAGGCACACTTAAGAGCCGTTAAACCTTAAAAGGTTATTATCAGTCAGGCCTTCAGATTTTCAGATTTTCAGATTTTCAGGCCTGAGTTTAAGCTGTCATCAACGACCGCTACTGTGAATATGACATTCGATTAGCTATAACAATAGAATAATAATCTAGAATTATTTACTTGTGATTTTTGATGAAAAAAAAGCTAACCTTGTAGGGCATACAAATATGTAACAAAGGAACTTTTATGCGTTGTGTTGTCATCATTTTTCTACTGTTTTTTACTGTGCTAGCTCATTCGGCCGTATACAAATGGGTCGATGAAGATGGCAAAGTTCATTATTCAGACAAGCCTGTAGAAAACTCTGAAGCTGTTGAATTTAAAAGTAATACTGAAAACAAAATTAAATTGCAGATCCCTGTAAGCATCGACTCTGGCACAGCGAAAGAAGATTCAACTCCGTCATATGAGTTAGTCATTACCTCTCCTACAGAAGAACAAACCATTAGAGATAATGAAGGAAATATCTCCATTATGGCGACGATATCGCCTGACTTAGCGGCTAAACATCGGTTAGTACTACTGATGGACGGTATCATAGTCGGTGATCCCCAAAATACACCGATATTCAAGCTTAGAAATATCGATAGAGGAGAGCATAGCTTCGAAATCAAAGCTATTGCACAAAACGGCAAACAACTTGCATCTACATCACTAAGAACAATATTCCTTCACAGATCAATTATTAGTCGCCAAGCAACACCAAGTCCTTTAAGTGGAAATTAATAGAAAGTAGATTTTTATTAGTTAGTTAGCTTAGATTAATATTAGCAGTTGAACTGAGAAGAGTATTGCACAGTGCACCAACTTGGTGCACCATGATGGTGCATCGAATTCGCTGGGAGTACTAATGGATCTTAAACACCTTTTCAATAACCTTGTTACTGCAGTCATGGTCATAGATGTCGACCTAAGGCTGTGTTACGCCAACTCGGCAGCAGAGCAGTTACTAGGTATAGGTAGCCATCGCTTAACAGAGCACTCTCTTGCTGATAACTTTCAAATTATTGGTATTAGCACTGAGTTACTCAGTAATGCTTTAAGAGACAATCAAGGGCTGACAGTCAATACAGCTCCCTTGGTAACACTAGATAATCAGCACCATACTGTTGATATTACTTTTACCCCGCTCGAACAAGAACAAGGTCTGGGCTTACTAGAGCTTAGACAAGTCGATCAGCAACGTCGCATCCATCAACAGCTAACATTAGATGCTCAACAGCAAGCAGCTCAATATTTAGTTCGCAATTTAGCTCACGAAATAAAGAACCCCTTAGGCGGGCTTAGGGGGGCTGCACAACTACTTTCCCGCGAATTACACGATCCTGAGTTGAATGAATTTACCGACATGATAATAGAGCAAGCAGATCGATTAAGAAACTTGGTTGATCGATTGCTGGGCCCACAACGACCTAGCCAACATTCATTACAAAATATTCATCAGGTCATTCAAAAAGTACTGAAGCTGGTCACTATGGCTTTACCAGATAATATCAAGTTAAAACAAGATTATGACCCATCCATACCTGATATAAATATGGACTCTGAGCAGTTACAGCAAGCAGTGTTAAACATTGTTCAAAATGCAATTCAAGCACTCGAATATGCTCATTTTGATACAGAAAAACAAATAACAATAAAAACCCGAACTCAGCACCAAGTCACCATAGGCACCAAGCGTCACAAAATAGTCATAGCTCTATCTATTATCGATAATGGGCCAGGCATCAAACCTGAACTCATGGATACCCTATTTTACCCAATGGTGACAGGTAGAGATCAAGGGTCTGGCTTGGGTTTATCGATCTCACATAACTTTGCTAGGCTGCATGGTGGAAGGATCGATTGTCAATCGAAGCCGGGGGAAACTGAGTTTACTATTTTACTGCCAATACAAAGCAAGTAATCGAACAAGAATAATTTAAGTTCATCAGGGGAAACAAGTATGACGGAGCAAGTGTGGGTACTCGATGACGATAGTTCGATCCGTTGGGTTGTTGAAAGAGCATTAAAAGGTGCCAAAATATCCTCAGCAAGTTTTGCCGCGGCAGAATCCTTGTGGCAGGCATTGGATCAGGCGCAGCCAAAAGTAATTATCTCTGACATACGCATGCCAGGCACTGATGGTTTAACCCTATTAGAGAGACTGCAGACACACTATCCGAATATACCAGTGATCATAATGACTGCACATTCTGACTTAGATAGCGCAGTCAGTGCTTATCAGGCTGGCGCATTTGAATACTTACCTAAGCCCTTCGATATAGATGAAGCTGTCGCCCTGGTTGAAAGAGCCCTGACTCACTCAAATGAGCAAACCATCGCACCAGTCGAAGATATACAAGTAAAGGCGCCAGAAATAATAGGTGAAGCCCCGGCGATGCAAGAGGTCTTCCGCGCAATAGGCCGCTTATCCCGTTCATCCATTAGCGTGCTTATTAATGGCCAATCAGGGACAGGTAAAGAATTAGTCGCTAGCGCACTACATAAGCATAGCCCACGAAAAGATAATTCTTTCATTGCCATTAATATGGCTGCAATACCTAAAGACTTGATTGAGTCTGAATTATTTGGACATGAGAAAGGGGCTTTTACCGGTGCAGCGGGAGTTAGGCAGGGGCGATTCGAACAGGCAAACGGTGGTACTCTGTTTCTCGATGAAATTGGCGATATGCCATTAGATGTACAGACCCGATTATTACGTGTGTTAGCAGATGGTCAATTTTATCGAGTCGGTGGCCACTCACCAGTACAAGTCGATGTTAGAATTATCGCAGCAACGCATCAAGATTTAGAGCAACTGGTTCAAAAAGGTGATTTTAGAGAAGATCTCTATCACAGGCTGAATGTGATACGGGTTCATTTGCCACCTTTATCCCAAAGGCGAGAAGACATACCTCAACTAGCTAGGCACTTTTTAAATTCTGCAGCCAAAGAGATCTCAGTAGAAGTCAAAATACTCACGCCAGAAACAATTGAAAAACTAACTCAGCTGCCTTGGCCAGGTAATGTACGTCAACTAGAAAATACCTGTCGCTGGTTAATGGTCATGGCATCCGGGCAAGAGATATTACCCCAAGATCTCCCGCCTGAACTTTTAAAAGAACACAACCAAGCTAAGTCCCAATCATCAGGAGAACCATCAGATTGGCAAGGATCGTTAAAGCTTTGGATTGCTGAACGCCTTAGTGCTGGCGACAATGATCTGCTAACCGAAGTGCAACCCGCATTTGAGCGCATATTACTGGAAACAGCGCTGGCCCATACCAATGGCCATAAGCAAGAAGCCGCTAAACGACTCGGTTGGGGACGTAATACTCTCACCCGCAAACTCAAAGAGCTCTCGATGGATTAACAATCTCTCCCCTAAATGACTCAAGCCTACTGATTAGAGTAGGCTTTTTTATGCCTATAGCATAGAGACGAAACGGGTTATTTGAATCCGTAATCTTTGGCTTTCGTAGATATCTGGATCATGACAGGCGCCTTTGTTAAGGTTTTAAAAGCTCCTGCTTCGAAGCTATTCCGCCGCTGAGCGGTCAGGCTCTCCAGTTCGACGACTACGTCGCCTCTCGCTACAAAGTAGATGAATGCTTCGCATCCAAAGCGCGACATCTCTACCCCCATGTGTTCAGCCTTCGGCAAGTATCATGTCCATTCCAAGCTGGGCCATGGCCAGCTACGCTAAAGCTTCGCGCTAACCCACATGGATGTGGGAAATGCAGAAAGTACATGGAGCAACTTTCTGCCATAAACACATCGCTATTGCGATATTCGCCCTACTATCACATGAAATGAATCTCACTGCGTTCGGACTTTCTATTTCCCCATGCTCGTTCGGTCATCTTTCCAGGCTAAAACGAAAAAAGCCCGTTGCGTTAGCAACGGGCTTTATCGACTCTCTTTACGAGAAATTAGGCGCCTGGAAATGACCTACTCTCACATGGGGAGACCCCACACTACCATCGGCGCAATTGCGTTTCACTTCTGAGTTCGGGATGGGATCAGGTGGTGCCACAATGCTATGGTTTCCAGACTAATTTGGCAAAATTTCGAAAGCTGGCGATTCAGATGCATTAACGCGTCTAAATCGCAAAAATAATTGGTCTAACTTAAATCAAATACGTATTCTTTTGTTCTTATGAAGTAACACACACATTAACTACACAAACCCATCTGGGTTGTATGGTTAAGCCTCACGAGTCATTAGTACAGGTTAGCTCAACGCCTCACAACGCTTACACACCCTGCCTATCAACGTCCTAGTCTCGAACGGCTCTTTAGAGGAATTAAATTCCTAGGGATGACTCATCTTAGGACTCGCTTCCCGCTTAGATGCTTTCAGCGGTTATCGATTCCGAACGTAGCTACCGGGCAATGCTATTGGCATAACAACCCGAACACCAGCGGTTCGTCCACTCCGGTCCTCTCGTACTAGGAGCAGCTTCCTTCAATCATCCAACGCCCACGGCAGATAGGGACCGAACTGTCTCACGACGTTCTGAACCCAGCTCGCGTACCACTTTAAATGGCGAACAGCCATACCCTTGGGACCGACTTCAGCCCCAGGATGTGATGAGCCGACATCGAGGTGCCAAACACCGCCGTCGATATGAACTCTTGGGCGGTATCAGCCTGTTATCCCCGGCGTACCTTTTATCCGTTGAGCGATGGCCCTTCCATTCAGAACCACCGGATCACTATGACCTACTTTCGTACCTGCTCGACGTGTATGTCTCGCAGTTAAGCTGGCTTATGCCATTGCACTAACCGTACGATGTCCGACCGTACTTAGCCAACCTTCGTGCTCCTCCGTTACTCTTTGGGAGGAGACCGCCCCAGTCAAACTACCCACCAGGCACTGTCCTCAACCCCGATTCAGGGGCCAGAGTTAGAACATCAAAACTACAAGGGTGGTATTTCAAGGTTGACTCCACAAAAACTAGCGTCTCTGCTTCAAAGTCTCCCACCTATCCTACACATGTAGGTTCAATGTTCAGTGCCAAGCTATAGTAAAGGTGCACGGGGTCTTTCCGTCTAGCCGCGGGTATACGGCATCTTCACCGCAATTTCAACTTCACTGAGTCTCGGCTGGAGACAGCGTGGCCGTCATTACGCCATTCGTGCAGGTCGGAACTTACCCGACAAGGAATTTCGCTACCTTAGGACCGTTATAGTTACGGCCGCCGTTTACCGGGGCTTCGATCATGAGCTTCTCCGAAGATAACCCAATCAATTAACCTTCCGGCACCGGGCAGGCGTCATACCGTATACTTCCTCTTGCGAGTTTGCACAGTACTGTGTTTTTGATAAACAGTTGCAGCCACCTGGTATCTGCGACTGCCAGCAGCTTAAGGAGCAAGTCCCATCACCGCCGGCAGCGTACCTTCTCCCGAAGTTACGGTACCATTTTGCCTAGTTCCTTCAGCCGAGTTCTCTCAAGCGCCTTGGTATTCTCTACCCAACCACCTGTGTCGGTTTGGGGTACGATTCCTACTAACCTGAAGCTTAGAAGATTTTCCTGGAAGCATGGCATCAACTACTTCATCCCCTTGGGGACTCGTCATCAACTCTCAGCTTTGCAATTTAATGCGTTCACCCGGATTTGCCTAAGTGAACAGCCTACAGCCTTAAACGCGGACAACCAACGCCGCGCTAGCCTAGCCTTCTCCGTCTCTCCATCGCAGTTAGTAGAAGTACGGGAATATTAACCCGTTTCCCATCGATTACGCCTTTCGGCCTCACCTTAGGGGTCGACTTACCCTGCCCTGATTAACATTGGACAGGAAACCTTGGTCTTTCGGCGAGGGAGTTTTTCACTCCCTTTATCGTTACTCATGTCAGCATTCGCACTTCTGATACCTCCAGCGTGGGTTACCCCTTCGCCTTCAACGGCTTACAGAACGCTCCTCTACCGCTTGCTAGTAAACTAGCAAACCCATAGCTTCGGTGTATTGCTTAGCCCCGTTAAATCTTCCGCGCAGGCCGACTCGACTAGTGAGCTATTACGCTTTCTTTAAATGATGGCTGCTTCTAAGCCAACATCCTAGCTGTCTAAGCCTTCCCACATCGTTTCCCACTTAGCAATAACTTTGGGACCTTAGCTGATGGTCTGGGTTGTTTCCCTTTTCACGACGGACGTTAGCACCCGCCGTGTGTCTCCCGTATAGTACTCATTGGTATTCGGAGTTTGCAAAGGGTTGGTAAGTCGGGATGACCCCCTAGCCTTAACAGTGCTCTACCCCCAATGGTATTCGTACGAGGCGCTACCTAAATAGCTTTCGAGGAGAACCAGATATCTCCGAGTTTGATTGGCCTTTCACCCCCAGCCACAAGTCATCACCGCATTTTTCAACATACGTGTGTTCGGTCCTCCAGTTGATGTTACTCAACCTTCAACCTGCCCATGGCTAGATCACTCGGTTTCGGGTCTACACCTTGCAACTAAACGCGCAGTTAACACTCGGTTTCCCTACGGCTCCGCTATTCGCTTAACCTTGCTACAAAATGTAAGTCGCTGACCCATTATACAAAAGGTACGCAGTCACGGTCTCAAGGACCGCTCCCACTGCTTGTACGTATACGGTTTCAGGTTCTATTTCACTCCCCTCACAGGGGTTCTTTTCGCCTTTCCCTCACGGTACTGGTTCACTATCGGTCAGTCAGGAGTATTTAGCCTTGGAGGATGGTCCCCCCATGTTCAGACAAGATGTCACGTGTCCCGTCCTACTCGTTTTCATCTATAGTTAGTTTTCATGTACGGGGCTATCACCCTGTGCCGCTGAGCTTTCCAACTCATTCCACTAACACCCTATAGACTTAAGGGCTAATCCCCGTTCGCTCGCCGCTACTAGGGGAATCTCGGTTGATTTCTTTTCCTCCGGGTACTTAGATGTTTCAGTTCCCCGGGTTTGCCTCACATACCTATGTATTCAGTATGTGATACTCACTTATGTGAGTGGGTTTCCCCATTCGGATATCGTTAGCTCAAATGCTTGTTACTAGCTCGCCAACGCTTTTCGCAAGTTACTACGTCCTTCATCGCCTCTGACTGCCAAGGCATCCACCGTATACGCTTAGTCACTTAACCATACAACCCACATAGGACTGTATCGCAACTAATGGTGTTTACTTTCGCCAAAAGAATACTCTTGAAGTACATTGCTGCACTTCGGCACTTGATTTAAGTGTTTGAGAACTCAATTATTTTATATTTCGCGCTAATGCTATAAACCACTGCAATTACCGAATCTTACGAATCAGCTTTCACAATAGTCCCTTTCACATTAACACTATCAGCTTTCCAAATTTTTAAAGAACAAACATCACCGTAAAGGCATGTTTCTCGCTCTAACAAGAACAAGTTATCTGTGTGAACACTCAGCAAATATTGAGTTAGTCGTATAGGTAAGGAGGTGATCCAGCCCCAGGTTCCCCTAGGGCTACCTTGTTACGACTTCACCCCAGTCATGAACCACACCGTGGTAAACGCCCTCCCCGAAGGGTTAAGCTATCTACTTCTGGTGCAGCCCACTCCCATGGTGTGACGGGCGGTGTGTACAAGGCCCGGGAACGTATTCACCGTAGCATTCTGATCTACGATTACTAGCGATTCCGACTTCACGGAGTCGAGTTGCAGACTCCGATCCGGACTACGACCGGCTTTGTGGGATTAGCTTGACCTCGCGGCTTTGCGACCCTCTGTACCGACCATTGTAGCACGTGTGTAGCCCTACTCGTAAGGGCCATGATGACTTGACGTCGTCCCCACCTTCCTCCGGTTTATCACCGGCAGTCTCCCTAAAGTTCCCACCATTACGTGCTGGCAAATAAGGATAAGGGTTGCGCTCGTTGCGGGACTTAACCCAACATTTCACAACACGAGCTGACGACAGCCATGCAGCACCTGTCTCACAGTTCCCGAAGGCACCAAGCTATCTCTAGCGAGTTCTGTGGATGTCAAGAGTAGGTAAGGTTCTTCGCGTTGCATCGAATTAAACCACATGCTCCACCGCTTGTGCGGGCCCCCGTCAATTCATTTGAGTTTTAACCTTGCGGCCGTACTCCCCAGGCGGTCTACTTAATGCGTTAGCTTGGGAGCCCAGTAACTAAGTTACCAAACTCCGAGTAGACATCGTTTACGGCGTGGACTACCAGGGTATCTAATCCTGTTTGCTCCCCACGCTTTCGTACCTGAGCGTCAGTCTTTGTCCAGGGGGCCGCCTTCGCCACCGGTATTCCTTCAGATCTCTACGCATTTCACCGCTACACCTGAAATTCTACCCCCCTCTACAAGACTCTAGTTTGCCAGTTCAAAATGCAATTCCCAGGTTGAGCCCGGGGCTTTCACATCTTGCTTAACAAACCGCCTGCGTACGCTTTACGCCCAGTAATTCCGATTAACGCTTGCACCCCTCGTATTACCGCGGCTGCTGGCACGAAGTTAGCCGGTGCTTCTTCTGCGAGTAACGTCACAGCTATAGTTTATTAAACTACAACCTTTCCTCCTCGCTGAAAGTGCTTTACAACCCGAAGGCCTTCTTCACACACGCGGCATGGCTGCATCAGGCTTTCGCCCATTGTGCAATATTCCCCACTGCTGCCTCCCGTAGGAGTCTGGGCCGTGTCTCAGTCCCAGTGTGGCTGATCATCCTCTCAGAACAGCTAGGGATCGTCGCCTTGGTGAGCTATTACCTCACCAACTAGCTAATCCCACCTAGACTCATCTAATCGCGAAAGGCCCGAAGGTCCCCTCCTTTCCCCCGTAGGGCGTATGCGGTATTAGCAGTCGTTTCCAACTGTTATCCCCCACGACTAGGCAGATATCTAGGCATTACTCACCCGTCCGCCGCTCGACAGCGAAAGTAGCAAGCTACCTTCCTGTTTCCGCTCGACTTGCATGTGTTAGGCCTGCCGCCAGCGTTCAATCTGAGCCATGATCAAACTCTTCAATTAAAGTTTTTTTGATGCACTTCCTTTCGAAAATGACATCGGCTCAACGAATTATACTGTTTCACAAACCCGAAAGTTTATGAAGCTTACATATTTTGCTTCTTTGAATTTACTTTCTCGAAAGAAAGTAGAAACCAAAGTTGCTATGGTCACTCAGTAGTTCATTGAGTAAATTTTTGATTGCCTACATTCCGAAGAAAAGAAGGCAATTTCGAATAACTCAACACCTGTGAGTGCCCACACAGATTTCTTGTTTTGAATTGTTAAAGAGCTTGGTACTTGATAGTACCGCCGTTGACGCTAGGCCGTAGGCTTTTACTGACTAACTAAGACGTTTCGTCTTGGCTAGGGAGGCGTATTCTACACTCTCCGTGGTTGGCGTCAAGAGCTTTTAAAAATTAAATTTTTAAGCGCTTACTTGTTGCCCTGACTGGCTTTGGTCTTACTTAGCTTCTGCTTAATAGGACTGGTTTGCCGTGTCAGTGGATGCGCATTATAGGGATGTCAGCCCAGAGCACAAGGGCTTATTTGAAGTTATTTTAAAATAACTAACCGAGTGCATAGTTATCACTCAACAAGACGTTTTATAGTACAAAAACAGCTTAGTGATTAGCCGCTAATGCATTTAGGCAACAAAAAAGGGACCAAAGGTCCCTTTTCTATATAGATGGCAATGATGATTTAAGGTTTATCAATAAAGCTTTGGATAAGCTCAATGGCTTTTTTATCATCCCAGTCAACAAAGGTGCGTACAAAAGCAATGAGTTCACCTTCTTTATTTAGAATAAAGGTGGCAGGTATTGTATCAAGTGGAAATACCTGAGCTAACATCTGCTTTTCATCATAATAAGAAGTGAAATCTTCCATACCTAGCTCTTTTAGGAAAGGTTCTACTTTTTTCTTTCCCTCAAAATCTATAGATATAGGTAAAATTTCAAACTGACTGTTATCAAATTTTGATGACAGCCTCTTTATTGCTGGTAACTCACGGACACATGGCGGACACCAGGTCGCCCACATGTTAACCATGATGACTTTTCCTTTATATTGGCTAAAGTCAACCGGCTCGCCTTTTGCGTCACTAAATGGAACCACTTCGATAGGATAGGTTTGAGGTAACACATTAACCAAATCAATACTCGAAGCTTTACCTTCAGCTTTTTTCTCCATGCCTGGATATGCCATAACAGAAGAAACCGACATCGAAGTAAGCAAACCCAGTATTAACGCTTTAGCACGCCAATGGTTCATTTATCATCTCGCTTAAGCAGCTTATCTAATTCACTCTGCTCTTCAGCGCTAATCTCTACAACTTCAGTAGCGACAATGCGTTGTTTACGAATAAAAATAAAACCAATTATAAATGCAATAATCAGCAAGCCAACAGGTCCTAACCATAACACTAAGGTTTTAGCTTCCATTCTAGGCTTATACAAGACAAAATCACCATAACGGCTAGTCATAAACTCTATAACTTCAGCATCATTTTTACCTGCATCAACCATCTCATAGACTTCAAGACGTAAATCTTGCGCTACAGGAGAGTTTGAATCAATCAGATTCTGATTTTGGCACTGTGGACAGCGTAGAGAATGTGCAAGCCCAAGCGCACGTTTC